>JANMKM010000379.1:0-2423 GCA_031372035.1 Rhodoferax sp.
CAGTGAGCCAGCTCTGTCCCCAACTCGAAACCAGATGTTCCTTGCGGGACAGACCGCAGCTACACGCAGTGAGCCAGCTCTGTCCCCAACTCGAAACCGGATGTTCCTTGCGGGACAGACCGCAGCTACACGCAGTGAGCCAGCTCTGTCCTCAACACGAAACGGGATGTCGCTGCGCAATCACTGCCCGCTCCACCAGCCGATCGTCCCCCAGCACAATCATTGCGAACAGCAGTTCGTCCAGGCTGTTGGCCGCAGCCGTGCGCCGCGCCAACAACGGTGTGGCCTGCGGGTTGAGGATGATGAAGTCAGCCTCGCAACCAACCTGCAGGCTGCCGATGGCGGGCCGTCCCTGGCTGCCATCCAGCCCCAGCGCCCGCGCGGCACCGGCGGTGTGCTGCCACCACAGATGCGCGGGCGACAGCGATAGACCGAGCTTCGCCTGCCCGCCCTGCTGCAAGGCGGCACGGCCCACGTAGTAGGCCGCCAGCATGGTCTGGAACGGACTGAAGGAGGTACCACCGCCAACGTCGCTGGCCAGGCCGTACTTGAAGCCGACGCGGTCGGCACCGGCGTAGTCGAAGAAGCCGCTACCCAGGAACAGGTTGCTGGTGGGGCTGACGGCAGCAGCGGCGCCGCGGTCGCGCATCAGGGCACGGTCAGCGTCATCAAAGTGGATGCAGTGGGCGTAGATGGCGCGCTCCCGCATCAGACCGAAATCGTCATATACCGCCAGGTAGGAGCGCGAGCCCGGAAACAGCTCGCGCGCCCAGGCGATCTCGGCCAGGTTTTCCGCCACGTGCGACTGGATCCACACGTCCGGATACTGCGCTGCCAGTTCACCCGCGCCGCGCAGCTGGGCCGCGCTGCAGCTGGGCGCAAAACGCGGCGTGATGGCGTAGCCGAGCCGGTCCAAGCCATGCCAACGGGCGATCAACGCTTCGGTATCCAGCAGGCTTTGCACGGTGTCGTCGCGCACGCCATCGGGCGAATGCCGGTCCTGCAGGCACTTGCCGGTGATCAGGCGCATGCCCGCGGCTTGCGCCTGCGAGAACAAGGCGTCCACGGAGGCCACGTGCGAGGTGGCAAAGCACAGTGCGCTGGTAACCCCGTTGCGCAGCAGCTCTGCTATGAAAAAAGAAGCTGCCCGCGCCGCATATGCGGGCTCCGCGAAGCGTTGCTCCTGTGGGAAGGTATAGGTTTCCAGCCACGGCAGCAGGCCTTCTGCGGGCGAACCGATGACATCGGTCTGGGCATAGTGGATGTGCAGGTCCACAAAGCCGGGGGCGATGATGCGCCCCGGCAGGTGCTCCACGGCCAGATCCGGCCATTGTGGGTGCAGCTCGGCCCAGGAACCGGCGGCCTGCACCACCTCCAGCCCCTGGGCGCCGGGCCCGGCCACGAGCAGGCCGTCCTGGTCAAACAGGGCGGCACCATCCGGTGCAAAGCGCAAAAGGGAAGCACGGTAGGCTTTCATGGCAGGCGCAGCATACGCAAGTTCCGAGCCGTGGCAATACGGCGGGCCGGATAGCCTCTATGCGCTCGGCAGGCTGGGCGGCACCGGGTGCAGCCGCGCCATGGCATGCACATCCACATAGCGGCCACCACGCAGCGAATAGGCGCGGTGCGTGCCTTCCTGTACAAAGCCATGGGAGCGGTACAGGCGCTGCGCCACGGCGTTGTCGGTGTAGACCGTCAACTCCAGTCGCAGCAGGCCCAGCCAGTTGTCGGCGAGGTCCACGGCGGCGGCCATCAGGGCTTTGCCCACGCCCCTGCCCTGCCAGTCGTCACGCACCGCCATACCAATGTGGGCTGCATGGGCCCGGCGCACGTTGGGCACCGGATGCAAGCCCAGGTTGCCCACCACCTCGCCATCGCCCAATGCCACCAGGATGCGGTCCTGCGGCGCCATGGTCTCCAGGTGCTTGCGCCAGAACTCGGCCGACTGCAGCGGCAACTGTAGCGTTCCGGCAGCGGCGCGCGGCTGCGAATAGATCACGGCGCAGGCGGCGTAATCGGCAGGTTCGGCGTGGCGGATCGTGATCGTCATGCGCGGGTCTTTCACAAGCGGCGGGCCTCGCAATCTACACCAGTTCGGCTCGCCCGGACCGCTCGGCCGCGGGTTTTGTTGATCGGCGGGCGCTTCCCTCGCGATAATGCCGGGTGACGCATCAACACATGGAGCACCTGTGAAGCATTGGAATCGGGGCTGCGCAACGTCGCTCGGTCTGGCCATGGCGCTGCTGGCTGGGTGCAGCAACCAGGAGGAACCCGCCGGAACCCTGGTATCGGCAAAGGAATACATCCAGAAGCAGGACCTCAAGGCGGCTGCCATCCAGCTCAAAAACGTGCTGCAGGGCGAGCCCAATTCGGCCGAGGCCCGCTTCCTGCTGGGCAAAACCCTGCTGGAGCTGGGAGACGCC
>JANMKM010000387.1:0-6234 GCA_031372035.1 Rhodoferax sp.
CTCGGCCGAGGCGCCGTTTTCCATCACGTACAGCAGCGACACGATCGCGGTGGTGGGAAAGTAGACGTGGGCCAACGCCACCTTGGGTTCATACAGGACCTGTCCCAAAGGCATGTCCACAGGTTCCAGCTTGCCGACCCAACGGGCGAATTCGGCTGCTGGCAGGGCTGCCAGCAGGTGGTTCTCTTTCGGATCGGGCGCGGTGGTGGTGGAGGTGGCTATGGTTTGCTCCTGAGCGGATGGGGCCGGGGAGAAGAATGCGCGGTGCGGCCCTGCGCAACCCCAAAAGCATAGCGCGCAAATGGCATCTGGTGTGTGCGCTGCCGTACACAGTCGAACGGTGGGCGACATGGTCTTGGTGCGGCATCGCACAGACCTGCGTTCTTGCGCGTTCCACACTGCAGGCTATTCCAAACCCACGGCGCCATTGCCGTGCATGAAAGGCCGCCCCATGAACCCGATTTTGCGCTTCCTGTCATCTCCAGCCAGGTGGATGCCCACCATGGTACTGGCCTTCGTTGCGGGCTGCGGCGGCGGGCTCGACCCGATCCTGGGCAGCAACAATGCCGGCATTGCGCCGACGGTGACTGCCACATTCCCGGCGGCCGCACCCGCTGCCACGAATGTGCCGACCAACAGCCGGATCACCGCCACCTTCAGCAAGGCCATGCTGGCCAGCAGCCTGAGCAACACCAGCTTCACCCTGGCCTGCCCGGCGGGAACGCCAGTGGCCGCCAGCGTGAGCTATGACGCAGCCAGCCAGACCGCAACCCTGACGCCCACCGCATTGTTGCCGCTGGGCAGCGTGTGCGTGGCCACCATCACCACCGCGGCCCAGGACACCCAGGGCTTCGTGCTGGCCGCAAACTACAGCTGGAGCTTCACCACCACCTTTGATGGCGTGCGGCCAACAGTGACATTCACCATACCGACTGGTGGAAGCAGCAATGTGGCGCTGAACACCCGCATCAGCGCAACCTTCAGCGAAGACATGCTGGCCAGCACCATCATCGGCAGCAGCTTCACCCTGACCAACACCACGCTGGGTACGGCTGTGGCCGGCAGTGTGAGCTACTCGGCTGCCAGCCGCAGTGCCACTTTCACGCCCAGCACGCCACTGACCCTGCCTGCCAACAGCACGTTCACCGCGACGATCACCAGCGCAGCCACCGATGTGGCTGGCAACGCCCTGGCCGGCAACCCCGCCACACCGACCGTGGCTGCCAACTTTGTCTGGACCTTCAGCACCGGAGCTGCTGCCGACACCACGGCACCCACCGTCCTGTTCACCGTGCCCGCCAATGGCGCCGTCGGTGCCGCCACCAACACTGCTGTGCAAGCAAGCTTCAGTGAAGCCATGAACCCTGCCAGCATCAATGCCAGCAGCTTTACCTTGCGCAACGCCACGCTTGGCACGGCTGTGACCGGCAGCGTGAGCTATTCGGTCTCCGGCCGCACAGCGATCTTCACACCGAGCACGCCTACGACGCTGCCTGCCAACACCTCATTCACGGCCACCATCACGGCCGCAGCCACGGACCTGGCGGGCAACGCCCTGTCCGGCAACACCGTCGTGGTGCCGAACCCCGGCAGCCATGTCTGGAGCTTCAACACCGGCCTCACCGCCGATGCAACCGCACCCACGGTGACCGCCGTCAATCCGGCAGCTGGCTCCACCAACCAGTGCCTGACCAGTGGCGTCAACGCCACCTTCAGCAAAGCGATGGACGCAGCCACGATCAACGCCGCCACCTTCACCGTCACCGACGCCGGTGTCGCCGTACCAGGCGTGGTGAGCTATGACGCACCGAGCCGGGTTGCCAGCTTCACACCGTCCAGCGCCACTGGTTTTGCCCAGAGCCGCAGTTTTGTGGTGACCGTCAAGTCCGGCGCCACGGGCGTGAAGGACGTCGCCGGTAACGCGCTGGCTGCAGACCGGACCTGGACCTTTGCCACTGGCACGGCTGCCTGCTCCGCTTCGGTCAACCTCGGCACGGCTGCAAGCTACGGTACTTTCGGCGGCGGTGCCGGCATCACCAACCAGGGTGTCAACACCGTGATTGGCGGCAACATCGGCACCACCGCTGCCTGCACGGCCGTGACCGGCCTGCATGACGCCGCCAATGTCTACACCCAGACGCCGCTGAACGTTGGCTCGGTCAACGGCAGCATCAACTGCGGCCCGCCAGCGCCTGGCACCACCAACACCCTGGCCCTGGCCACACAGGCACGGGCCGACGCGCTGGCCGCCTACACGGCGCTGGCCGCCATGCCCCCGGGCAGCGACCCCGGCGCCGGACAGCTCGGTGGGCTGGTTCTGGCACCTGCGGTCTACACCGCTGCCGGCGGCACTTTCGACATCACCAGCGGTGACCTGACGCTGGACGGACAGAACAACCCGAATGCGATGTGGGTGTTCCAGAGCGCCTCGGCGGTGACCGTGGGCTTGCCGGCGACACCGCGCCGGGTGCTGCTGATCAACGGCGCCCAGGCCCGCAACGTCTTCTGGCAGGTCGGCAGTGCAGCCCGGATCGAGGTCGGCAGCACCATGGTGGGCACCATCATTGCGCCGGCTGGCGTAACCATCTCCACCGCCGACCAGACCATCCAGACGACGCTGATCGGCCGGGCCATTGGCCTCACAGCCTCGGTGACGATGGTCAACACCACCATCGTCGCACCCTGAGCCACGGCCAGACCCGAACCACGCACACGCAGACTGAAAGAACACCATGAACACACTCCACGCATTGCGCCTGATCGGCCTGGCCGGCCTGGGCTCGCTGACGGCGTTGCCGTCATTCGCCCAGGACGACAGCTACTCCTACCTGGGTCTGGGCATTGGCCAGTCGCGGGCCCAGATTGCGGACCAGCGCATTGCAGCCGGGCTGCTCGCCAACGGCCTGACGATGACCTCGATCGCCAGCGATGAACACGACACCGCTTACAAGATCTTTGGCGGCTACCAGTTCAACCGCAACATTGCCGTGGAACTGGGCTACTTCAACCTCGGCAAGTTCGGCTTCATGGCCAATACGGCGCCGCCCGGCACGTTGAACGGCGAAATCAAGCTGCAGGGCCTGAACCTGGACCTGGTGGGCACCATTCCCCTGAGCGACCGCTGGTCAGCTATCGGCCGCATTGGCGCGCAGTACGCCCGGGCCCAGGACAGCTTCAGCGGTACCGGCGCCGTCACCGTGTTGAACCCGAACCCGCGCAAGAACGAAACCAACCTCAAGCTCGGCGCCGGCCTGCAATACGAGATCAGCCGCTCGATGCTGGTGCGGGCCGAGGCCGAACGCTACCGGGTCAATGACGCGGTAGGCAACCACGCCGGCGTGAATGTGTTCTCGATCAGCCTGGTGTTCCCGTTCGGCCGCGCGCCGGCCGTGGTGGCGCGTGCCGCACCGGCGCAGGAGTACATAGCTCCCATGCCGACACCGATGCCTGAGCCGGCCCGCGCTGCGGCACCGGCACCCGCCCCGGCGATGCAGATTGCTGCCGCACCTGCGGCCATGCCCGCGCCGGTGCGTCGGCGCGTCAGCTTCTCGGCCGAGACCCTGTTCGGCTTCGACCGCTCGGAGATCCGGGCCGAAGGCCGCACCGCACTGGACCGCTTCACCAGCGAGCTCAAGGGCACGCAGTTTGACCTGGTCATCGTGGAAGGCCACACCGACCGGCTGGGGTCGAACGCCTACAACATGAAGCTCTCCGGGCAGCGCGCCGACGCCGTCAAGAGCTACCTGGTGAGCACTGGCGGCCTCGATGGGGCCAAGGTATCCACCGTGTCCAAGGGCGAGTCCATGCCGGTCACCAAGCCGGACGACTGCAAGGGCAACCGGCCCAGCGCCGCCTTGATCAGCTGCCTGCAACCGGACCGCCGCGTCGATGTGGAGGTCACCGGCACCCGCTGAACCTGTGGTGAACCGGCGGGCGGCGGCAACGCTGCACGCTGCTTCAAGGCCGGGGCGGCAACTGCTGCCCCGGCCTTTTTTCATTGGCGAGAAGACCGCCAGAGCTCATGGACATAGCACGGAGCGCTCCTGAATTGGGAACGCCCTGGAGCAACCGGGTGTGCTCGCGGCAACGCGGTCACATCCGGTTGGCGTTTTGCGCCGTATGTTGGGGCTATGGATTGCCAACCCTCTTGAGAATGCCTACCGGACACTGGTTCCTGCGGCGCAGCACGCTGGCCTGCGCCGCGGCCCTGGCCTGTTGCCCAGGCGCGTGGGCCCAGCAGGTGCTGGCCGCCAGTGCGCTGCCACCGGTACAGATCATCGGCACCTACGACAACGCCGTTGGCAGCTCCGACGCTGCCAGCCAGGGCGTGGTGACTTCGAAGCTGATCGAGAGCCGGCCCACGCTGCGCCCGGCCGAGGTGCTGGAGTTCGTGCCGGGCGTGATCGTCACCCAGCACAGCGGCGATGGCAAGGCCAACCAGTATTTTCTGCGCGGCTTCAACCTGGACCACGGCACCGACTTCGCCACCTTCGTTGACGGCATGCCGGTGAACATGCCCAGCCATGCCCACGGTCATGGCTACAGCGACCTGAACTGGCTGATCCCCGAGCTGGTGGAGCGCATCAGCTACAAGAAGGGCCCCTACTACGCTGACGAGGGCGACTTTTCTTCCGCCGGCGCGGCCCGCATCCAGCTGCTGAGCAGCCTGCCGCGGGGCAACGCCAGCCTGAGCCTGGGCCAGCGCGGCTATCAGCGGGCACTGCTGGCCAGCACCAGCACGCTGGGCGACGGCCAGTTGCTGTATGCCCTGGAGGCGGCGCACAACGATGGCCCCTGGCACAACCCGGAGAAGTTCCACCGTCTGAACGGCGTACTGCGCTACAGCTTTGGCGCGCAATCGCAGCGGGCTTCAATCACGGCCATGGCCTACAGCGCCGGCTGGAACGCCAGCGACCAGATACCGCAGCGGGCGGTGGACGCCGGCCTGGTGTCACGCTTTGGCGCCATCGACCCCAGCGATGGCGGCCAGACCCAGCGCTTGAGCCTGTCGTTCCAGAAGCAGGCCGTTGGTGACAACAGCGTTGGCCACTTCAACGCCTATGCCATTGCCTCGCGGCTGAAGCTGTATTCCAACTTCACCTATCTGCAGGAGAACCAGAGCGACCTGCACCCCACTGTGCCGCAGGGCGACCAGTTCGAACAGGCAGAACGGCGCACAGTGCTGGGCCTGGGCTGGAGCCGCGCCTGGACCACCGAGTTCCGTGGGCAGCCCATGACCAACACCCTGGGGCTGCAGCTGCGCCACGACCGGCTGGACCCGGTGGGCTTGTATGGCACGGTGGCGCGCCTTCGGGTCAACAACTTCCAGGAGAGCACCGTGCGCCAGACCAGCCTGGGGTTCTATGCCGAGAACGCGCTGCAATGGACACCCTGGCTGCGCAGTGTGGCCGGCATGCGCAGCGACAATTTCCGCTTCAACGTGGCCAGCTCGCTACCCGCCAACAGCGGCAGCAGCAGCGCCAGCCTGGCATCACCCAAGCTCTCGCTGATCTTCGGCCCTTGGAACAAGACTGAGCTGTTTGCCAACTATGGCTACGGCTTTCACAGCAATGACGCGCGCGGCACCACGGCCAGCGTGGCGGCCAAGGACCCGAGCGTGGCGGTGGACCGGGTCGATGCCCTGGTGCGCTCCAAAGGTGCCGAAATCGGTCTGCGCACGGAGATTGTCCCGGGCCTGCAGAGCTCGCTGGCATTGTGGCATCTGCGGCTCAACTCCGAATTGCTGTTCGTGGGCGATGTTGGCGAGACCGAACCAAACCGTGCCAGCAAACGTTACGGTATCGAGTGGAACAACCACTACCTGGCCAAACCCTGGCTGCTGCTGGACCTGGACCTGGCGCTGTCGCGCTCGCGCTTCACGCAGGACGACCCGGCGGGCAACTACATACCCGGTGCTGTGGGCAGCGTGGTCTCGCTCGGCGCCACGGTGTTTGACGCCGGCGCCTGGTTCGGCCTGTTCCAGCTGCGCTACTTCGGCGCGCGGCCGCTGCTGGAGGACAACAGCCAGCGCTCCAGCCCCACCACCCTGGCTTACCTGCGCCTGGGCTACAAGCTGAACAAGGATGTGCGCCTGGCGCTCGATGTCTTCAACCTGTTTAACCGCCAGGCCAGCGACATCGACTACTACTACGGCTCGCGCCTGGCGGGCGAGCCGACCGCTGGCGTGGACGATCGCCACTTCCACCCCGTGGAGCCGCGCAGCCTGCGCTTCAC
>JANMKM010000351.1:0-2583 GCA_031372035.1 Rhodoferax sp.
TCACGCTTTGGGCACTTTGATGCCGTATCCATCAGAGGATCCACCCCGCACGCGCGGGACTCTTCTTCCTGATAGACGGCTGTTCATCTCAGCGCTCCAATTTCCTTGCCCGCAGGCAGGGAGGCATCCATAGCATCTCCAATATTGTTCTGCTGTCAAAATGCGGCATTGTCTGAAGTCGCTGTCGACGACCAACAGGCCCGCAGCTGCCAACTGGCGCATGGAAGGTGCCAGAAGTCATCGCGAGGCGCAAGCGGGAACACACGAGAATGACTCAGCTTGCTCGGCGAGAGCGCTATTAGATTCTTTCATGTCATAAATGAATCTCGAATATTCGGCTTTATTATCTTTTTTGTATCAAATACATTAGCTGCTGCACTACGTAGCCCACTGGAACCCACCATGTCCATTGCCTTGCCTGCCGGCGTCCAGATCAATGCCCCAATCCTGCCCGGCTTCGAAACCATCCTGACCCCGGACGCACTGGCATTGGTGGCCAAGCTGCACCGCGCTTTCGAGCCACGGCGCCAGGAGTTGCTCGCAGCCCGGGCCGCGCGGGCCCGGCGTATTGACGCTGGCGAGCGTCCGGACTTTCTGCCTGAGACCCGACACGTGCGCGATGGCGACTGGAAAGTGGCCCCTGTGCCGCCGGCGCTGCACTGCCGCCGGGTGGAGATCACCGGGCCTGTGGATGCCAAGATGGTGATCAATGCCCTGAACTCCGGTGCCGACAGCTACATGACGGACTTCGAGGACAGCAATTCGCCGCTGTGGAGCAACCAGATCCAGGGCCAGATCAATCTGGGCAAGGCGATCCGGCGCACGCTCACGCTGGAGCAGAACGGCAAGCTGTACAAGCTGGGCGCCAAGGTGGCGACGCTGCAGGTACGGCCGCGTGGCTGGCATCTGGATGAGAAGCATGTGCTGGTCGATGGCCAGCGCGTGCATGGCGGCATCTTTGACTTCGCCTTGTTCATGTTCCACAACGCGCGCGAGTTGCTGGCTCGCGGTGCCGGCCCTTATTTCTACCTGCCCAAGATGGAGAGCCACCTGGAAGCGCGGCTGTGGAATGACGTGTTCGTCATGACCCAGGATGCGCTTGGCCTGCCACAAGGCACGATCAAGGCCACGGTGCTGATCGAGGTGGTGCTGGCGGCATTCGAGATGGACGAAATCCTGTATGAGCTACGCGAGCATAGCGCCGGGCTCAATGCCGGCCGCTGGGACTACATCTTCAGCTGCATCAAGAAGTTCAAGCTGGACCAGGACTTCTGCCTGGCCGACCGGGCCAAGGTGACGATGACGGCACCGTTCATGCGCAGCTATGCCCTGCTGCTGCTCAAGACCTGTCACAAGCGGGGCGCACCCGCCATCGGTGGCATGAGCGCGTTGATACCGATCAAGAACGACCCTGAGAAGAATGCCATTGCCATGGCCGGCATCATTGCCGACAAGAAGCGTGACGCGACCGACGGCTACGACGGTGGCTGGGTCGCCCACCCCGGCTTGGTCGAAGCCTCGATGAAGGAGTTTGTCGCAGTGCTGGGTGAACGGCCGAACCAGTTCGACAAGCAGAAGCCGGAGGTCCATGTCACCGCGGCGGACCTGCTGAACTTCCAGCCCGAGGCGCCGATCACTGAAGCCGGCCTGCGCATGAACATCAACGTCGGCATCCACTACCTGGGAGCCTGGCTTGCGGGCAACGGTTGTGTGCCAATCCACAACCTGATGGAGGATGCGGCGACCGCGGAAATCAGCCGCAGCCAGGTCTGGCAATGGATCCGCTCGTCCAAGGGCGTGCTCGACGACGGCCGCAAGGTCACTGCCGAAATGGTCCGCACCCTGGTGCCGCAGGAACTGGAAAAAATCAAATCCGGCGGCTTTGAGGGCAAGTTCGATCAGGCAGCGCGCATCTTCACGGACATGTCCACGCGCGACGGCTTCGAGGAGTTTCTGACGCTGCCGCTGTACGAAGAGCTATGAGCAACGCGCGAAGGGCTATGCGCGGTCGCGTCGGCCGGCGGCGCCTTGCTGGCGTCCGAGCGCGATCTTGACGATGAAAGCCAGTGCATAGAGACCCAGCAACCCCAATGCCCAGGGCTTGAACTCGCGCACAAACTTGTCCATACCGGATTCGCCCGCTGGCTCACTGCGCTTGCCGGACTGGGCGGAAGGGGACCGGACGTCTCCATCACCGCGGTTGCTGGCCTCGACCATTTGCTCCACAACCTTGACGTTGCGCGCCAGCGCGGCTTCCTCGTAACCGGGTGAGCCGGCACTGTCATCGACTGGCGCTCGCTCGGACTTCAAACCCAGATTGGCCTTGAGGTCGCGTGCCGCCTGTACTGCCGCCGAGTTCGACAGATCGTCCGCCATAGGCCGGACCGCTTCCTTGGCCAGACGGCTGACTGCGTCCTCCGGCTCGGCTCGGCCCGAGCCGGCAGAGCTGCGCTGCGGGCTTGTGGACGCAGTGGTCGGCGCGCTCAGGATCGGCCGCGCGCCCGGGTCACGACCGCTCTGCGGCAACGCCAGGTGGTCTTCCAGCAGCTTGGACGGTGGCGGCAGGTCACCCATCTTCTCCAG
>JANMKM010000435.1:0-2003 GCA_031372035.1 Rhodoferax sp.
GGTCCGGCGACAGCAGTGCGGAGAGCCAGGGAAGCGCTGTCGTGGCTTCGCTACCCATGCGCAACAGGTCCTGGAGGTAACTCTGCGCCACCATGAACAGCGCCGCGCCAATGGCCGCGCCATACATGGTTCCCATGCCCCCGATCACCACGATCAGCAGAACGTCCATCATGATTTCGAACGACAGCGAGGTGTCAGGACCGTTGTAGCGCAGCCAGATTGCCAGCATGGCGCCCGCCAGGCAGGCGAACAGCGCCGAGAGGATGCTCGATATGGTGCGGTACACGACCACCCGGTAGCCAATGGCTTCGGCTCGAAATTCGTTTTCGCGGATCGCCTGCAGCACCCGGCCAAAAGGGGAGTTGACGATGCGCAGCAGCGTCAGCAAGAGGCCCAGCGCCATGAAAAACAGCAGATAGAAGCACAGCAGGCGTCCGTTGACCATGACGCCCAGAAAAGGCTCTTCGAACAGCTCGAAGCCGGGCGAGAGCACCACCGGCAGCTTGAACGTGAGTCCGTCCTCGCCTCCGGTGAAGTCGGACAACTGCGAAGCCAGCGTCAGGAAGGCCGAGGCCACGGCCAGCGTGATCATGGCGAAGAAGATGGCCCGCACCCGCAACGAAAAAAGCCCGATGACCAGGGCCAGCAGGAACGACAGCACCAGCGCGCCGAGCAACCCTGCGAACAGCGCCCCCCATGTCGGGCCCATGCGTGTGCTGGCAATCGCTATGCCGTAGGCACCGATGCCGAAAAACATGGTGTGCGCAAAGCTGACGATGCCGGTGTACCCCAGCAGCAGGTCAAAGCTCGCCACCAGCACGATGAAGACCAACACTTTGGCCGCTACGTTGAGCGCCTTTACGCCGGGAAAGATGAACGGCGCGAACGCCAGCGCGAGCAGCAGCAACAGCAGCACAGCGGCAAGCGCTCGGCTGCGCGGAAGGTCGTTGGAGAGCAGGCGATGCAGCATGGAAGGCGCGGCCTCAGCGGTTTGCCACCGGGTACACACCCTGCGGACGCCACAGCAGGATCGCCGCCATCAAGGCGATGTTGGAAAACAGCGCCACCTTGGGCGCCAGGAAGCCGGTGTAGTTGGCCATCAGCCCGACCAGCAGCGCGCCGATGAGCGCGCCCGCGGTGGAACCCAGTCCACCGATGATGATGACGATGAAAATCAGCACGTTCAACTGCGCCCCCATCTGCGGCAACACGGCCTGCTGGAACAGGCCCCACATGACGCCCCCTAGACCGGCCAGCGCACTGCCCATCACGAATACCGCCACAAACAGGCGGCGGATGCGATAACCCAGCGCCTCGACCATCTCCCGGTCCTGCACACCGGCGCGGATCAGGAGGCCGATCTTGGTCCGGTTGAGTGTCCATACCAGTGCCAGGAAGACGGCCAGGCCGATCACCATCGCGATCAACCGGTATTTTTCGATGGCGGCGTCCCCGATGATCAGCGACCCCCGCATGGCCTCGGGCAGCGGCAGGGCAATCTGCAACGGGCCCCAGATCACCTTGATCAGTTCCTCACCGATGATCATGCCGCCCATGGTGATGAGAATCTGCTTGAGGTGTTGCCCATACACCGGTCGCACGATGAAGCGCTCGAATGCCAGGCCCACGGCCCCGGCCACCGCCATGGCGACCAGCATGGCCGTGCCGACCGCCAGCAGATTGCGCCCCAGGTCAGCGGCGCCGGTCCAGTCGGCCATACCACCGAGCACGCTGGTGGCCACGAAAGCACCCAGCGCAATGAAGACACCGTGACCGAAATTGAGCACATCCATCAGGCCAAAGACCAGCGTCAGCCCCGAGGCGATGACGAAAATGATGAGCCCCATTGCCAGACCTGCCACCGTGAGCGTGAGCCAGCTCGACGGTGAGCCGATCAGCGGGAAACCCAGCAGCATCAGCAGTGGCACCAGTGCGGCAGGTTTCCAGTCGAATTCACCCGTCTTCACGGTCATATGGCGAGTCCCAGCAGCGAACGCTGCAAC
>JANMKM010000436.1:0-7787 GCA_031372035.1 Rhodoferax sp.
CGAGGGGATCGACCTCGAGGTGACCACGGGGGAGTCGCTCAGCTCGGTGGTCGCGGTGCTGCGCGGCCGGGCCCCCCACGAGGGCGAGCGGCCGGTCGTGCTCCTGCGGGGAGACATGGACGGCCTGCCCGTGACCGAGGAAGTGGACCTGCCCTTTGCCTCCAAGGCGCGCACCACCTGGAATGGAGAGGAGGTGGGTGTGATGCATGCCTGCGGGCACGACTGCCACACCTCTATCCTGATGGGCGTGGCCGAGGTGCTCGCCGGAGCCCGGGCGAAGCTGCGTGGCACCGTCAAGTTCATCTTTCAACCGGCCGAGGAAATGCCGCCCGAGGGCGAGGACGGCGGCGCCCGGATGATGATTGCCGAGGGCGCACTGCAGAACCCATTGCCGCAGGCGATCTTCGGCCTGCATGTGACCTCGCGCCTGAACGTGGGCACGGTAGGTTACCGGCCCGGGCCGACCATGGCCAGCTCGGACCGCTTCAGCATCAAGGTGCATGGCAAGCAGACCCATGGCGCCGCGCCCTGGCTGGGCGTGGACCCGATCGTTACCGCCGCGCAGGTGGTGCTGGGCCTGCAGACGGTGGTCAGCCGCGGCGTCGACATCACGCGCGAACCGGCGGTGGTGACGGTAGGCATGATCCGCGGCGGCAACCGCGAGAACATCATCCCGAACGAGGTGGAGATGCGTGGCACCATCCGCACCTTCGAGGAGGGCATGCGCGACGACATCCACGAGCGCGTGACCACCCTGGCCGAGTCCGTGGCCCGCGGCTCGCGCGCCACCTGCACGGTCTGCATCCACAAGAACTATCCGGTTACGGTCAACGACCCGGCGCTGACCGCGGCCATGGTGCCAACGCTGCAGCGCGTGGCCGGAGAGGGCAAGCTGGAACTGGTGAACAAGGTCACGGGCGCGGAAGATTTCTCGTTTTTCCAGAAGCTGATTCCGGGCCTGTTCTTCTTCGTCGGCGTCACGTCTGTCGGCATTGACCCAGCCAAGGCCTACTCCAACCACTCGCCACGCTTCCATGCCGATGAGGGCGGGTTGCTGATAGGCGTGCGCGCGCTGTCGCACCTGGTGTGCGACTATTTGGAGGCCAACGCAGCGGGTTCTGACGCTTGACCGCACGAGCTACAATACACCCGTATCATCAGGTATGGGTACCCATATGAAGACGACCATTGAAGTTTCGGACGGCCTGTTTCAGGCCGCCAAAGAGCTGGCGAGTGAGCGGCAGACCACACTGCGCGCCCTGGTGGAAGAGGGATTGCGGCGCGTGATGGATGATGCTGCGCGGGGTGCCAAGCCCGCGTTCAAACTCAAGAACGTCAGTGTGCGTGGCAAGGAAGTGTTGGTTGCCGATGCCCGGCGCTGGCAGCAGTTTGAGGACGAGCACATTGCGGCGCGCGTGGTCAAACGCTAGGGAAGGGCTGTTCGCGCCTTCATTGGAATGATTGCGGTCGATACCAATATCCTGGTGTACGCACACCGGGCCGAGAGTGCGTTCCATGACCAGGCCTTCGAGTGCCTGAGGGCGCTGGCGGAGGGGACGCAGCGTTGGGGAATACCTGTCAACTGTCTGCATGAGTTCCTGGCTGTTGTTACCAACAGCAAGATTTTCAGACCTGCCAGCACCCATGAGCAGGCGTTGGCGCAGGTAGACGCCTGGCTGGCAGCGCCGCATGTGCAAGTGCTGCACACTGGCTCGCGGCACGTGCAGATCCTGTCGGAGCTGGCGCGCAAGGCGAAGCTGCAAGGCGGACAATTTCACGACGCGCGCATTGTCGCCATCTGTATCGAGAACGGTGTCTCTGTATTGTGGAGCGCGGACCGAGACTTTGGCCGTTTCAAGGCCTTGAAAACGCTCAACCCACTGGTGTAGCGCCCGCGTCACGCAGGGTTTGCACGTCCATCGTTCATCAGGAGAATCGGTTTGCCGCAGGAAATCCACCAGGTGTCAGCGCGTACGTTGGCAGCACAGGTGCAGCAGCGCCAGCTCTCGGCGCTGGAAGTGGCCCAGGCCATGTGCGCGCGGGTGGCGATGCTGGAGCCGCAGCTCAATGCCTTTGCCAGCTTCGATGCAGAGCTGCCCATGGCCGCCGCCCGGCTGGTGGACCGCCGGCTCGCTGCTGGCGAGCATTTGCCTTTGGCGGGCGTACCTTTCACGGTGAAGGACAACCTCTGGCTGGGAGGTCGCCCGGCCACCTTTGGCTCACGCCTGTTTGCCGACTTTGTGGCGCCACGCGACTCCTGGTGTGTGGCCCGGTTGCGTGCCCTGGGCGCGGTGCCACTGGGCGTGACCAACTGTTCCGAGTTTGCCTGCAAGGGCGTCACGGCCACGCCCCTGCACGGCGAAACCCGCAACCCCTGGGACCTGCAGCGCACGCCCGGCGGCTCCTCGGGTGGGGCGGTGGCGGCCGTGGCCAGCGGGCTGGGGCCGCTGGCGCTGGCCACCGACGCCGGCGGCTCCACCCGACGGCCGGCAGCATTGACCGGGCTGGTGGGCATGAAGCCTACGCTCGGGCGGGTGCCCAATCCCTGGGGCTTTGAAGACCCGAACCATCTGCTGTCGGTGATCGGCCAGATCGGCCGCAACGTGGAAGACGTGGCCTGGATGCTGGACCTGCTCACCGCCTGGGAACCGGCCGACCCCTTGTCCTGCCCGGCCTTTGCCACCGCTGACGTGATGGCCCAGCTGAAGCAGCCGTTGCCGGCTTTGCGCCTGGCCTACTCGCGCACGCTGGGCTGTGGCCTGGCCGTGGACGCCGACGTGCAGGCCACGCTCGATGCGGCGGTGCAGCGGTTGCGCGGTGCTGGCTGGGTGATCGAGGATGCCGATCCCGTGTGGCCGGACCAGGCCTGTGAATTCCCGCTGATCGCGCTGCAGCAGGCGGCGCTGGCGCAGCTGTACGGCGCGGCCTGGCAGCGCGACCCGACCCTGCTGGACCCGGACATCGGCGCGCAGATCGGGCTCGGCCTGGCATTGGGCGGCCCGCGCCTGGCGGAGATGCTGCGCCTGCGGGAGCAATTGCACGCCAGCTTCACGCTGTTCTTCAGCCGCTTTGATGCGCTGCTGTGCCCGGTGTCGCCGGTGGAGGCCTGGCCCCTGGGCCAGAACGGTCCGCGTGAGATCGCCGGGCTGCCGGCCGGGCCGCGCGGTCATGCGGCTTTCACGCCGCTGTTCAACTATGGCTCGGTACCGGCGCTGTCCCTGCCCTGTGGCAGCGGCCGCCATCGCTTGCCGGTGGGGCTGCAGATGGCCGGGCCACGCTTTGCCGACGCTCGCATTTTGCAGCTGGCGTGGCATGCCGAGCAGCTGCTGGGCTGTTCGGCGCCGTCGCCACTGATGCTGCGCTAAGGATGGCTTTTCCCATGCGCACCAGCGCTGACGGTGCGCTCGATGGCACGCTGGAAGTCTTCGACGAACAGGCCGGTGTTGCCCAGCGGCAGGGCGCGCAGCCGCGGGCGCATGCCTGAGCGCAGGGCCTGGCGCCGGGGCGCGTCGGCGGCCAGGGCCACGGCTGTGTTGATGTAGCTGTCGCGGTCTGCGGCGCACTGGTCGGCCAGGTCGGCGTTGGCCAGGTTGCTGTAGCTCAGGCGCTCGAAGAAGGCCTCTCCCACCAGCGTGATCACCGGCACGCCCATCCACAGGCATTCGCAGGTGGTGGTGCCCCCCGTCTGGGGGAAGGTGTCGAGCGCGATGTCGATGGCGTTGTAGTGTTGCAGGTGGGTGCCGCGCACGGCGATGAACTCCACCCGCTCCCGGCTGACGCCACCGGCCTCGAAGGCCTTGTGCATGTTCTCGCGAAAGCTGGCGGTGCCGCCCTCGGGCCGCACGAACAGGAAGCGTGAGCCCGGTACCTGGCGCACGATCTCGGCCCAGGCCGCCAGCGTGTCGGGCCGGTACTTGTAGGGGTTGTTCATGGTGCCAAAGGTGATACGGCCCTGGCGCTGCTCCGGCGTTCCCGGTTCGATGGCCACGTGCTCGTGAAAACCCAGCCGACCCAGCACCACCCAGGAGTGTTCCAGTTCGAACGGCGCCTCCAGCAGCAGTGCCGGGTCGGGCGGCTTCACGTACGGGTCCACCAGGATGTGGTCAATGCTGCGCAGCCCGGCGGAATGGGGGTAGCCCAGCCAACTGACCTGGATCGGCGCCGGCTTCCAGGCCATGGCCTCGAGCTTGTTCATCTCGGTGGTGGCGCCCAGTTCGAACAGGATGTCCAGGTCGTCGTCGGCCATCAGCTGCGCGGCATCCCGGTTCGAGATGTTGGGCACGCAGCGGAACACATCGACGCAGCGCGCCACATGCTGCTGCACCTTGTCGGGCGTGCGCGAAAACCAGGAATAGCAGTAGAACTCGAAGCGCGACTTGTCGTAGCCCTCCAGCAACGGCAGCGCGAAATACGTCACCGGGTGATCGCGCAGGTCCGAAGACATGAAGCCCACCCGAATTTTCTGCCGCGGCGCGGTGCGCGGCGCGCGTTTGAGCGGCGTGCGGGCGGCCAGGGCTTCGATGCTGTTGCCCCACAGCGCATGCTGCTGCACCAGGGTGCGGCGCTGCTCCGGCGTGCGCGCGCGCTTGAGGTGGTGCAACAGGGCCGCCGGCTGGCCGGTGATGGCCCAGTAGCGGCCCAGGGCCTCAAAGCTGCCCAGATGCTCGGCAGCATCAAAGTCGCCGCAGCGCTCCAGCACCGCGGCCAGCACCCGGGCATGGCGTTTCATGTCGCCGCCCAGCGCCACGCAGCGCAGTGCCAGCTGGTAGGCCTGCTCGATGTTCTCGCCCTCGTCGCCGCTGCGGGTGCGGTTCAGGCTGTCAGCCAGCTCCACCAGATATTCCAGCTGGCGTGGTGCCAGCCGCGCCGCTTCGCGCAGGTGGCTGTTGGCGGCGTCACGGTCGGTAGGCGCCAGGCTGCGCCCGAGTTGGTAGTGGGCCCAGGCGGCCTCGGGTTGCTGGGCGATCAGTTGCCGCAGATAGTCCACGGCATCCACGCGCCGGCCGGCCATGCGCAGCACCTGGGCCTTGTAGGCCTGCAGCTCCGGGTGGTTGGCCGTGGCCGTGAGGCCGCGCTCCACCAGCTCCAGCGCTTCAGCGTGGCGCTCCATCTCGGACAGTAGCGAGGCCGCGCCCAGCCAGGCGCCGGTGCCCTGCGGTTTGAGCCGGCGCGCCATGCGGAAGTGGGTGAGGGCGTCTTCCGACTGCCCCATCAGCCGGTAGCTCACACCCAGCAGCCGCTGGTATTCGCTTTCCTGCGGCGCAGCCCGCACCAGGCGCTTGAAGGTCTCCACCGCACGCGCGCCGTCGCCCATGTCGATGTAGACATTGCCGCGGTTGGACAGTGGCGCAATGCTTTTGGGGTTGGCCTTCTCGGCCCGCGCCAGGGCATCGAGCGCCTCGCGTTGCCGGCCCTGGTTCTTCAGGATCACGCCGTGCAGGTTGTTCAGGGCAAAGTCGCTGGCGTTGCGCGCCAGGCCCTGGCGCACCCGGCTCTCGGCGGCGTCCAAGTGGCCCAGCGCCAACAGCGTGCGGCCGAGTTCGTAGTGCGCCGTGCGCGGCAGTGGCGCGCGTTGCGCCAGGGCGGCGTCGATGGCCTCGGCCCAGAGCCGAGCGGCCGCGGCGTTGTCGCCGCTCTGGCCTGCGGCGGCGGCTTCTTTGAACAGGTCGGGTGGCTTGGCGGTCGATGTCACGGTGTCATGCAGTTGCTGCGCCGGCAATCCGGGCAGCGGACATGATAACCAGCGCCGGCACCAGTCTCGACAGCCTGCCACACCGGCCCGAGGCCCCATCCCGCCTCTGGATTCACGAGCAAAATATGGTTGCAGGGCTCATGGATAAATCACGGAGCACTACTGAATGTGTAGCGCTCCGCGGTGGCTCAAGGTCGTGACGACGGCTCCCACGACTCCGGCGTGGTCGCCACCAGTTCCTTGATATTGGTCCACAGCCTCGCACCAGGCACCACGTCCTGGCCCAGCACGGCGGCACGGGCAAAAGCCACCATCCGGCCACGCAGCCAGAGCATGTCCTGCTGCGCCCAGGTCTCGATGGAGTGCGGGCCGCGGGCCACCACGATCTCCTTCAGGCCGCGGACCCGGTCGTAGGCGGCAATGGTGCCTTCCACGCTCTCGGCCCGGTCCCACAGGCCCTTGCCGAAGAAGGCCGCCGGCCACAGGTGCATGCTGGCCAGCACCGCGGAGTTGGGATAGAAGACCACGTGGTTGTCGGCCGCCATGCCGCCCAGGAACAGGTTGCGGTCCGCCAGGTCTTTGGCATCCGGCAGATAGCCGGCGCCGCTGACAAAGGAGGCCAGCAGCATCGCGCCACGGATGTTGCCGTAGCCCTTCGCCGGCGTGCAGCTCACGGTGGGCAGGTCGTAGCTGCAGGACTGCACATAGTTCTTGGCCATGGCCCAGCCGGTGGTCATGGAGCCGCGCGAATAGCCGGCCAGCAGCAGCGGTATCTGGCGCGCCTTCTGCCCGGCCATCAGCATGCCGCCGGCGGCGGCACCCTGCAGCACCCGGCCATCGGGCGTGAGCAGGCGCAGGCCCTGGCCGGTTTCCATCTGCTCCAGCGCGCGGAAGATGTCTTCGCTCTGCTCCAGCGTGTTGGTGTCGCTGAAGCCGCCGGACAGGCCTTCGCCGCGCCGGTCGTAGCTCAGCACGTCAAAGCCCGCGGCGTTCAGGGCGGCCAGGTGCTCGCGCCAGCCACGCATGCCGATGGTCTCGGTGGTGGCATTGGGAAAGCGGATCGGTATCGTGCGGCGCGTGCCCGCATCTACCCGGTAGGAAGGCTCGTCCGGGTGGTCGATGGCTGTCATCTGGCCACCGCCCCCGGGGCTCAGGATCACCAGCGCCCGCAGCTTCCCGCCCTGGCCATCATCCACACCGGCGCCGGCGATGTACCAGCCGCGCAGCTTGATCGGGGCCAGCATATTGAGCTTGAGCCGCTCCAGCGGATCGCGCGGGGCCGAGAACTCCACTGTGTACGTCCGGCCCTCGGCGCTGGCAATGGGTTCGTTGTACGGCGCTTTGGCAAAGAAGGCGGGCCGGCGGATCTGCCGCAGGTCCACATCGCCTTCGGGGTCGATTTTGCCCGTGGGGTCTACCACTCCGGTGGAACGGGTGGCGCGCTCCTTGTTCGGCGGCAGCCAGCGCTGCATCTGGGCGTTGATGCGGGCGTAGCAGGCCGCGTCTGCCTTGCAGGCAGCCCAGCGGCCCTTGAGCTTGGCATCCGTGAACTCGTCGACGTAGAAGTCTTTGCCGGTGTAGTCGGCCGGCGGCTTGTTGGCCGTGAGCAGCAGTGGCACGCACTGGACCGTGCCACTGTGCTGCGGCAGCAGGTAGCCCGGCAGTTCCGCGTCCCGGTCGGTACCCACCCAGGCTGTGCAATCGGTGGGTGGGGAGATGCGGGCGCTGGGTGGCGGCGGTGTCTGCGGTGGTGGTGATGCGCAGGAGGCCAGCATCAGGCTGAGCGTGCCCAGCAGCAAGACGGACAGAGGTTGGGTGCTCATGGTGATGCGGTACATGGTGTCTCCTGGATGTCTGGGTCGGCTGCATGGCATTATTGCGGCACGCCCGACGCAGGCGACCGCGGCAGCGGCGCTTGTCTGGCTATACACACTTGACGGAGACACTTATGCCCATTCCCTTTCGCCACACCGCAGCCGCCTTGCTGCTGGGCCTTTGCCATCTGGCTGCCAGTGCCCAGGCCTATCCAGCCCGCACCATCACCCTGGTGGTGCCCAATCCACCGGGCGGACTGGTGGACACATCGGCACGGCTG
>JANMKM010000441.1:0-2584 GCA_031372035.1 Rhodoferax sp.
GTTGCGGTCCTGCTCGCCCAGTCCAAGCTCGATGGCGCGGCGCTCGGCACTCTGCGTATCCAAAGCAACGCCTACATGCCGCTCAAGGTGGAGCAGTCCGTCACACTGCCGCGCTGGTTGCGCGATCGGCCGCTAGCCGAAGTCAGCCGCCTGGGCATCGTCGGCGGCTCGGTGGGACGTCTCGTCAAGACCATGCTGATCAAGGCGGCTTTCCAGTACTGTGAGCAGGACGGCATCGATTGGGCCATCGTCGCCGCCCGCGCGCCACTGGACCGCCATTACGACCAGTTGCTGTTTGAAGACCTTTTCCCCGAGCAGGGATTCATCCCAATGCGCCACGGGAACAACATTCCGCACCGGGTGCTGGGGTTTGAAATCGAAAACGGCGCGCAGCGCTGGGAAGAAGCCAAACACCCTCTGTTGAATTTCTTTACCCGCACCCACCACAGTGACATCGACGTCCGCGTCGAGAACCGGCTGGACTGGGGCGGCCTGTTCCCGGCGTCGGCTTTGCCGCCTGTCAAACGCGGATCACTCGGCAGCACTGTCTGATTGGCGCAACAAAAGCCCGGGCGGGCGTCGCTTGCCCTGGCAAAGGTGACGCTCACGGTTGACGGGCTCGCCGGCCTGCGTAGACTTGGCAGTCTTCGGAGTGTTTCCGATGCTTGCAAGGACGCATGGCTGACCAGGCGCTGACAACAAGCACATCATCCACTGTGCGTCTACGGAGCGTGCTTGAGCGCGCGCTGTGGATTCTTTCGATCTATTGCGTTCCGATCCTGATCGGAGTCGTCTCCATTGCTGCACTGCTGACGTGGGACGACCAGTACGCGGTGGTGGGTGGCAAGCAACTCTCGCTGCAGGTAGCCGCCGATGGTGGCGCGCTGACGCCCGCCGAGGCGCGGGCCCGCGTGGACACGGCACCTGCACTGCCTTATTTCGAAACCAAGCGCTCCGAAGCCCCGATCTGGTTTGCCGTCTCCCCGCGTGCGCAGTCTGTCCCCGAGCCGACGCTCGAGCTGCCCTCGCGTCATGCCGTGGATGTGGCGTGCTGGGACCGCACCACGCTGCTGCCGCTTGGGGAAGCCAATCGCTCGCTCGCCCGCGGCGGCGTGACGCCCGTCAAGGCAGGGTTTGCGCTGCAGCTCGATCCGGCTGGAGGCGGCGTGTTGTGTCGTGCCGAATTTGTCGGCCCCGCTCGCATCACGGCCGCCTTGTGGTCGGCTGACGATTTGAACCGCTCGGTGCTGGAGTTCCACCGCAAGTCCGGATTGCTTGATGGTGGCCTGATCGTGCTGGCCGTATTTGTTCTGATGACGGCGCTGATCAACCGTCAGATCATCTATGTGTTGTTCGCGGCCTGGCTGGTCGTCACGTTGCGGATGGGCGCCATCACGGCAGGATGGGACATCCAGTGGCTGGGCCGTCTGGTACCTGCTGACATGATCACCCAAGGGCGTTCCGTGACCGTCGCCGTGTACGCCCTGCTGACCTTGACCTTGTACCGCAAGCTGTTCGCCGACGATCTGGCCAACACCCGCTTCGATGCACCGCTGCGACTGACACAGTGGCTGTGCCTGCCGTTCCTGGTGGTTTCGGCGTTTCTGTCCTACCGCTACTGGCAGCCATTGATGTGGCTCGTGGCCGGACCTGGCCTGGTTCTGATGGCCTGCAGCCTGGGCAGCATCCTGATGCGTACCCGGTCGCGCGTGGCCATGTGGTACGGGGCGTCTCTGGGTGTCACCTTCTTTTCCGCCCTTTCGGAGATTCTGGCGGCGGCATCGGGCATCAAGGAGTTTGCTGGCGCAGCCAACTTCGTGACGGTGGCACTGTCTTCGAGTCTGCTGGCCGCGCTGGCGATCGCCGAGCAGATGCGCCAGGAGCATGAGCAGCGGCTCCAGATCCAGGCGGAACTGGAGCACAACTTCACGGCGATGCCCATTGGCCTGTTCACGCTCGACCCCCAGGGCCGCTTCCTGAGCGCCAACCCGGCGTTGACCGATATGCTGGGCAGCAAGGTATTGGGCCCGGGCAGCAACGCCTGGCAGCAGTACTTCGACCAGGGTGCCTGGACCCAGCTGCACCACTTCGTGTATGCCCGGCTCACCGGCGACCTGGAGTTGCGCGGCAAGCGCCCCGCGGATGGGGGCGAGATGCGGCGTTACCTGGTCAAGGCGACGCTGGCCAACGACAAGATCGAAGGCTCGCTCCAGGACGTCACCGAAAAGTCCAAAGCCACCGAAGACCTCAATTTCCTGGCCTATAACGATCCGCTGACCAAGGTACTGAACCGGCGCGGTATCGAAAACGCGTTCAACGACGCCGCCAGGCTGTCGTCGGCGGAAGGCAAACCGCTGGCCCTGGCCTACCTGGATCTGGACCGCTTCAAGCTCATCAATGATCTGTACGGACACAATGCCGGTGACGAGGTGTTGCAGCAGGTCTGCCGCCGCGTGATGGACATGGTGTCGGGCAATATCCGCGTGGGGCGCGTGGGCGGCGACGAATTCGTCCTGGTCCTGCCGGACACGAAAATGGCCCTGGCCACCCTGGTCTGCCAGGGGATCGTGCGCAGCGTCAGAAG
>JANMKM010000465.1:0-4603 GCA_031372035.1 Rhodoferax sp.
GCGGTGATCAAACGCATTGCCGAACTCTGGCCAACTCCTGAGGTAATTGATGTCATCGAGGCTTGTATCTTCCGGGACCCTGGCGACGACCTGAGCCAGTCATTCGATCTGGAGGCATATCGAGAGTTGCTGATGTTGCACACGATTGCGGTGACGCTATCCGGTGGTGCGGCAGGGGGCCTGAACACCAATCCGGGGACACTGACCCGTGTGCCGTTCAAGACCTACTCTACCCCGACGGTAGAGGTGTCACCGACCCGTCCCATGGAGCCGCTGCCGGAATTGGCAATTGATTTTGACCTTTCGTCCCCGCAGCCGTTGCATGGCGAGCAGGAAGGAGCGAGCGATACCGAATCTGCGCCTGCCGCTGCCGTTGAGTTTCCTGTTTTGCATGCGGTCGACACCGTACGTCCGGTCAGCTCCGATGAGCCTGCGCCGAGCAACAACTCTGGCAATTTGATTGATTTCGACTTGCCCGAAACCCCGGCAAAGCCGCGATAGTTCCGGGTCGCAGGATTGCAGCCACACGAACAGGTGCGCTGATTGAAATATCGATTTGCGACGCTCATGTTGCTGGTGCTGTTGTTTGCTGCAAGCAGCGAGGCAGTCACCTTGGGCCGGCTCAGGGGAACGGCGGTTGTTGGGCGTTCGCTGGCGGTGACAGTTCAGTTGCAATTGGAGCCCGAGGAAAGCCTTTCTGATATTTGTCCGGAAGTCGAGCTGTACCTGGGCGACAGTCGTCTGGATGCCGATCGGATTCGGGTGGAAGTCGAAGGCGGAGCGGTCGCCCAGACGGCAAACATTCGGGTTCTCTCCGACGTATTGGTTGACGAGCCCATCCTGACTCTCGTAATTCAGGCTGGGTGCGTTCGCAAGAGTCAGCGCCGATTCGTATTGCTGACTGAACCGCCCGGTGACACTGTCCCGGTCCCGCCAGGTGTTGCCGCGGTTCCGGCAGTTCCTTCGATCAACATTGCCCAGACGACTGCAACCGGTCTCACGGATGTCCTGGTTCCGGCGGCAATAGATGTCAATATTGCTGGCCGTGATGGTGCGAGGTCAGGCCAGCAAGCTGTTGTTGTGACCTCGGCAGTAGCGAACCACGTGCGTAGTCCGCCTGCAACTGCGCCGTTCGCAGGCAAGACAGCGCCAGCGCGCGCCACGCAGTCTCTCTCGGAAAGCACTGCCAGCCTGCGGGCATCGATCGCTTCCAAGCCCGGAGGCGGAGTTGCTCAGTCCGGCGGATCAGGACAGGCGAGGCTGAAGCTGGACGCCATGGACTTGCCCGTGGACAGGGTTCGATTGCCGGACATACAAGCGCCTGATGATGAGGCTATTCACGACAAGCAGCGCGTGCGAGCGCTTGAGACGGAGCTCAAGGCGTTGCTGGATCTTGCCATCAAGAATGAGCAGAATCTCGCTGAATTGCGCGTTCGATTGGAACAGGCGGAGTCCGGACGGGTCTCGCGCTATTTGGTTCATGCCATGTTGGCACTGTTTGTACTTAGCTCGACGATGGTCTGTGCGCTGTGGTTCAGGCCGAAATGGTTTGATCGCATTAGGTACCACGGTACAACCGATGACAACGACCCGCCAACGAGGCGGGACCGGACGCCTCCGGCACCCAAGGAGTCTGCAAGTGCACTTGCGGTGTCCCACGCGGAGTCGCTTGACAGGGCTTCTGTTGAAGTGGTGGAGCTTGGTTCGGGACCTATGCCATTGCCGGGGTCAGGTGATGCTATCCCTTCAGCATATGCCAGTTTGCGGAGCCAAAGTGGGCCTTCGCCGGGAGAGTCTGCTGTCGGTACGGTGCTGGATCTGGACCTTGGGGTATCGTCCGGGCGTAGTTGATGCAGTGCAATAGCTGGTGACGAAGCTCGAGTCGACTTCACGCCGTATGGCGCTGGCAGCCAAGTCGCGGGCGATTGTCAGCCGCGATCATCGTGGGCATTGCTGGCCCGAGCAGCGATCCTGCTTGTCAGCATTGCGAGTACCAATCCGGCCAGCCCGGCCCAGTGCAGACTTGACATCATGTCTTGCGAAATCATCCAGCCACCGCTTGCGGCTCCAATGCCTTGTCCAGCGTACATCGCAGACGTGTTCAGGGCAATGGAGCCGGGCGCCAATCGAGGGGACAATCCAACTAGCCGAGCTTGCTGTGCTGAATTGGATGCGAAGCAGCCCAACGCCCACGGGACGCAGACGATCGCAGCCATCCAGAGAGTGATGCCCAGAGGCCAGGCAGCCAAGCTCACAGCCATTAGCCCGACCGCAATCATGACCGCACGTTCGGCCCCAATACGGTCGATTCGCTGGGAGAGCCACATGTTGCCCAGAAACCCGAATGCACCGAACCAGCCGAACATCAGACTCAACTGCAGCGGGGTGATATCAAAGTGAGTCTTGTAGTACGGCGCGAAGTAAGAGAAGAGCACAAACTGTCCTGCCGAATAGAGCGCTGTCACGCCAATGCACAACATCAAGGCAGGCGAGCTCAGAGTCTGTTTCCATGCTGCGCCCGACATCGATGGAGGTTTGATGCCGTCAGGCATGGATCGCCAAACCCAGAGAGCGCTGATCATTGACATCAGTCCTACGGACACGAAGGCAACGCGCCAACCGAAAGTGCCGCCCACCCATGCACCCAATGGCATGCCAACAACCGAAGCGACGGACCATCCCAAGAACACCAACGTGATAGCTCGACCGCGTTGTGGTACCGCGACCAACAAGCCCACGCATGCCGCCGCCTGCGGCGTGAATATGGCGGGTGCCAATACGGCGAGGACGCGCATGGCAAGCAGGGACCCAAAGTCCGGCATGGCGGCGCTCATCACGTGCAACAAACCATACCAGATCATGGATGCAGTCAAGACGCGGCGACGGTCCCATCCGCCAAGCACGCTGGCCAGCAGCGGAGAGCCAACACACATGACGGCGGCCCCGGCGGAGATCAGTTGGCCTGCGACCGGCACCGCAATGTGCAGCGAACCGCTGATGTCATTCATGGTTCCGGGAACCAGCATGACACCGGTTCCGATCACAAAATTTCCGAAAAGCAGAGACCAAAGCACCGGGGGCAGTGCCAACTCGGCGGCGGCAACGTCTGGCATCACCGTCGCACCTGCAGGGCACCAGGATTCACGATGTTCGTGGGCGTGCCTTTCATGAAATTAATGATGTTGTCAAATGCGGCGCCGAAATACATTTCGTAGCTGTCTTGTTCAACATACCCGATGTGGGGCGTGCAAATGCAGTTCTCAAGCCGCAGCAACGCATGGCCTTGAAGAATGGGTTCGGTCTCGAACACATCAACTGCAGCCAAACCGGGATGACCTCGGTTGAGCGCACTGATCAGCGCGTCCGGTTCGATCAATTCGGCTCTTGACGTGTTTACAACCAACGCTGTCGGTTTCATGCGCGCCAAGTCCTCCAAGGCGACTATTCCGCGCGTCTCGTCGACAAGCCGCAGGTGCAAAGTCAGCACGTCGCATTGGGTGAAGAACTCAGTCTTGTCGTTGACGGTTGCAAATCCGTCGCGTCGCGCATGCTCAAGCGAGCCTTGGCGACCCCATACCACAACCCGCATACCAAAGGCCTTACCGAAACCTGCAACCAACTGACCAATCTTGCCGTAGCCCCAGACGCCAAGAGTGCGGCCGTGCAACACAGTACCCAGGCCGAAGTTTGGAGGCATAGAGCCCGCCTTGAGCCCGGATTGCTGCCATGCGCCGTGCTTGAGATTCCCGATGTACTGGGGCAATCGGCGGGTTGCGGCCATGATCAACGCCCACGTTAGCTCTGCGGCTGCAACGGGGGAACCCGAACCTTCAGCAACAGCGATGCCACGTTCTGTACATGCCTGGATATCGATGTGAGGACCAGAGCGTCCCGTTTGAACGACCAGTTTAAGTTTCGGCAGCTTGTCAATGAGCTGCCGAGTCATGTGTGTACGTTCACGTATTAGCACAATGACGTCCGCGTCCCGAAGGCGCACCTGCAATTGTCCCAAACCCTTTACCGTGTTGGTGTAGACCTTGGCGTTGTAGGTATCAAGCTTGCTCGCGCAGGCAAGTTTTCGTACCGCGTCTTGGTAGTCGTCGAGTATCACGATGTTCATTGCGACATTGTGCCTTGCCATACAAGTTGGCCGTCCCGGCGCGCCATCTCGTGTGCGGACATGTCGTAGGCGATTTGGGACGCGGATACTATCAAGTACTTTCACTACTTTGCGAGGATCCTGTTTATGTCGATTTCGATGTCAACCACTGCTCTGCCTGTGTGCATTTCGATGCTGGAGAACCTTCGACACTTTCTGCAGAAGGCCCAGGATTTTATTGATGAAAGGCAATGTGAGCCGTCAGCTTTGACGCAGTTCAGGCTTGCTCCCGATATGCTTCCGTTCACCCGCCAGGTACTCATAGCCTGTGACGCTGCAAAGAATGGTGTGGCGCGCATTTCAGGTTTGGCTGCGCCAAAATGATAAATCAATCCTTCAGGATTACCGTTACCTGACGCCCTGAGGTCGTCCCAAACGCCATCATACTGCTGGGAAGTTGCCTTTGGAAAATCGAATTGAACCATGATCTTTTTCATGTTTGTA
>JANMKM010000531.1:0-2395 GCA_031372035.1 Rhodoferax sp.
GCCTGTGCCCCCAGCGTCACTGCACGACCGGACAGCACGCTGATGCTGCCCGTGGCGCTCACCACATCCGCATTGAGCGTGATGTCTGCGCTCGAGCTCAGCGTCTGCAGCAAAACATCGCCACTGCCGCCGGCGGACACGGCCAGGCCATTCGTATTGCCATCACTGAGCACCAGGCTGCCGGTCAGCGTGCGCAGCACGATGCTGCCACCGGCGCTAGTCAGCAGATCAGACTGGCTCAGGGTTTGCGCTGCCGTCGTTCCCAGCGCGCCCACACGCTGCACGGTGACTGCGACCGTGCCGACGGTCAGACCGTCCTGCTCGGCAAGGAACATCCCGGCCAGGCCGGCGGCGGCGGTCAAGGTGGTCACCGCCAGTTCCAGATGGTTGGTGCCGCTGCCGGCGCCCATGGCGGCATTCAACCGCAGGCCAGCTGCTGAAATATCAGTCTCCTGGTCGAATGCCGAATCCTGGTCCAGGATGCTGCCGGCAAGGGTCGTGATAGTGATGTTGCCGGTGCCGGCGTTGAGCGTTTCGACGGTAATGTCGCCGTCGGTCGCCGCCAGGGCCATGTGGCCGTTGTTGGTGACTACAGTGGCACCCTGGGCCATGACGATATGCCGCGCTGCCAGCAGGTCTGCGGTGCGTGTGCTGGTCTGCGCTGCCACGTCTGCGTCAAGCAGGAGATCCCGCCCGGCGTTGAAACTGATATTGCCGCCCGACAGTACATCGGCATTGATCTCGATGTTGGCCGCGCCACCGGTCATGAGAAGAATGTTGCCCGAAGCACTGATGCCCAGGCTGCCGTCGTCGACATCGCCTTCCGTCACGATCAGCGCCCCAGCCAGGGTCTTGAGCACCAGGACGCCGCCGACCATCAGATCGGACTGCGCTGCGTCGCTGGAGCCAGCCGTTGTCACGCTGGCGTCCGCGGCAACCCGGCTCACCGAGATCGCAGCCGTCTCCCCGACCGTGAGCCCCGTGCTATCCGTGAGGTACATGCCGTTGCTGCCGGTCATTGCACTGATCCGGGAAACCTCGGACTCGAGCGGATTGATACTGGCGCCGATGCCGCCTGCGGCCTTCATCCGCAAGTCCGCCGCGAAAACGTCAACCAGAACGAGACTCTCCACGGTGTCCACAATGGAGGCACCGGATACCAGGCTTACAGCGCCCCAGTCGAGTTGACCATCAATGGCGTTGGCGCTGCGATCAGCGTTGCTGCGGGCATCGATCTGTCCCACGGTCAGGCTGCCGCTGCCCGTGGCGTAACGGATGTTGCCGCGGTTGCTACTGGTACTGGCGGCGTCGGCCATGGTGATGGCGTTGGCCGCAAGGGCGTCGATCGTCCGTGTCGCGGCGAGGGTACGCACGTTGGCGTTCTGCAGCAGGCTGCGGCCAGCGTCGAGGCTGATGTTTCCGGTGCTGCTGCTGACCGTGGCGTTGATGGTCAGGTCGGCATTGACGCCTCCCGACTTCAACAGCAAGTTGCCGGCAGCCTGCACGCCAGCACTATCGGCGTCACCTTCGTTGACCACGATGGCGCCGGCAACTGTCACCAGCACCAACGGTCCAGCCGATGTCAGGTCGGACAGCGATGCATCGGTCATCATGCTGCCGATGCCATCGACACCCACGCGCCTGACCACAATGGCGTTCAGGACATCGACGGTCACGGTGTTGGTCTCCGCCAGATACAAGCCACCGGCGCCTGCGACCTGGGCCGCCAGCCGCGCCACGTTCGTATCCAGCGCCTGCGTTATGGTGCCTGCACCCTGGCCTGCACCCTCTGCGGTCGTCACCAGCCGCAATTCGTCCGCGCTGATATCGGTGTCGGTCGTGCCCGAGTCACTGATGCTGCCGGCCAGCAGGCTGACATCGCCGGAGGTCAAGATGACCCCTACCGACAAGGTGGTGCCGGCGGCGTAGCGGATGTTCGCAGACCCGCTGGTCGTGGTTCCGTTGTCCATGGCAATGGCCCCGGCCGCCTGCAACTCGATGCTGCCGCTGCCCGTGGTGCCGATGTTGGCGCGTTGCATGATCGCAGCGCCACTGACTATGCTGATGCTGCCGCTGCCACCATCGACAATACCGTTGATGGTGATCGAGCCGGTCGAGGCATCAAGCAGCAGGTTGCCGGCCCCAGCCGCCGTGACCTTGTTGTTGAGGACCAGGTCGCCGTCGAGGACCACCAGCACAAGGTGGCCTCCCACCGCTGTGGACAGGTTGCTCTGTGCGGCATAGCCGGTGCCGCCGGCGATGCCCGTCACCGCCACGCGGTTGACGTTGATGCTCAGCGTGTCCACCGTCAGCGCATCGCTCTCGGTGATGAACATGCCATCAGCCCCTGCACTGGCCGTCAGCGTCGCAACGCTGGTCTCCAGGTGGTTGGCTC
>JANMKM010000363.1:0-8215 GCA_031372035.1 Rhodoferax sp.
ACCCTGATGAAAATCGCTTCTGGCAAACGCCTGTCCGACATTGCTGACGAGCTGATGCTGAGCCCGAAGACAGTCAGCGTCTACCGCGCACGTGTCTTGGAAAAGCTGCGGCTGACAAACAATGCAGAGCTCACGGTCTACGCGATTCGCAACGACCTTGTCTAACCCCTGACTCAGGGCACTACCTGACTCAGCACCCGCTCCATCAACGCAACAAATGGTCGATCGAGCAACGGCAAAGTAGCCGCGATCCCGATCAGCCCTACGCCGAGCGTCACCGGGAATCCGATGGCATAGATATTCATTTGAGGGGCAACGCGGGAAACTATCCCGAGCGCGAGGTTCACAAACATCAACACTCCAATCAATGGCAGGGCAATCCAGAACGCGCTGGAAAACAACTCGGCACCCAATTCATGCATCTTCAGCTTCCCAAGGGCTCGTAGTGGTTCCTGCTGCACCGGAAAGCTCTCGAAACTCTTGACCACCGCCATCACCACCAGCAAGTGTCCATTCAGGACCACAAACAGCAAGGCTGCCATGTGCCCGAAGAAGCGCGCCACAGCACTCGACTGCGAATTCATCGATGGGTCAAAGAAGGCTGCAAATCCCAGCCCCATCTGAAAGCCAATCGTCTCGCCGGCAAGTTCAATCGCAGCAAACAGAATGCGCACTGCAAATCCGATAGCAAGACCTACGGCGAGTTGTTGGGTGATGGCTGACAGGGCGTAAGGGCCGTCAATGGCCACGGCCTGCTGTTCCGTCAATCCTGCCTGGGCTGCCAGCGCAATCAGGAACGAAAGCCCAATCCGCGCGCGGATCGGTATCGCCCTGGACGAGAGCACTGGTGCGGTCGTGAATACCGCAAGTATTCTGAGAAATGGCCAGACAATGGGTGACACCCAGGCCACAAGCTGAGCCTCAGAGACGCTGATCACGCTTGTTGCCCGTCAAATGACCAATGCAGGTATGGACTCAAGTGTCCGACGGATGTAGTCCACCAACATGTTCAACATCCAAGGCCCGGAGATTGCCATAACGGCCATTGCAGCCAACAACTTTGGCACAAAGGCCAGGGTCGCTTCATGGATCTGCGTGACGGCCTGAAACAGGCTGACTACCAAGCCGACAACCAGAATGACACCGAGCACGGGTGCCGAAACCATCAGCAACATCAACAGAGCTTCCTGCCCCATCGTCAAGACCATTTGTGCAGTCATGGAATCGCGCTCAAGTCACAAAACTCGCCGCCAGTGAGCCAATCAACAGATTCCATCCGTCGGCCAGCACAAACAACATCAATTTGAAAGGCAAAGCAACAAGCACGGGAGACAGCATCATCATGCCCAAGGACATCAGGACGCTCGCCACCACGATGTCAATGACCAAGAAAGGGATGAAGATCATGAACCCAATCTGAAACGCCGACTTGAGCTCACTTGTCACAAAGGCGGGGACCAGCACACGCATGGGGACCGTTTGCGATGTTGCACCTTCTGGCAGTTTCGCCAATCTCGCGAACAGTGCCAAATCGGCCTGGCGCGTTTGCTTGCCCATGAAATTCCGGAGCGGGTCCTCGGCCCTTGCAACGGCATCCTCGAACGCGATCACGTTCTTGGAATACGGCAAATAGGCCTCACTGTACACGCGGTCCAACGTAGGACCCATCACGAAAAAGGTGAGAAAAAGTGATAGCCCAACGATGACCTGGTTGGGTGGGGCTGACTGGGTGCCCAATGCCTGCCGCAACAGTGACAAGACTATCACGATGCGGGTAAAACCCGTCATCAACAGCAAGACCGCTGGCAAGAAAGACAATGCCGTAAAAAACAGCAGTGTCTGGATCGGAACCGAGAAGCTCATCCCTGAGTTGCCGCTCCCAACCAGCAGTGGAAGCTGAGCACTGTTTTGCGCAAGAGCCGTGCCGTGTAGCAGACCGACCACTAAGGCAAGCGCCAAGCCTCGGCTACCAGCGCCGTCGAATATCCGACGTCTGGACAGACTCTTGAATGGCTGCTTCATGAATGGCATCAACCCTGCCGTTCAACAGATGGCAAAACGCTGTCCAACCCCGACACCGAGGCAACTGGCAGCGTATGCAAACACGACACGGTCTGGTTCGTCACGCCCAGCACCAACCAGACTCTGGCCTCTGGCGGCCCAACCTCCACTGTCACCACCCGTTGGTGCGGTCCCACAGCTACGGCCGAGACCAAGCGTGAGGCTGAGCCGGCGCCATTGACCGGGACGGCAATGCGCCGCTGCACCCAACGGATCAGAACTGGAAGCGCTAGCAGCAGCGCCAAGAAGGCAAGGACGGAGATCGCCGCCTGGGTCATGACATCCGCCGAAGTGCTCAACTCTTGCTGATTCGGCGCAAGCGCTCGGATGGCGTAACGACATCGGTCAGTCGTATGCCAAATTTGTCATTGACAACCACCACTTCGCCCTGCGCAATCAAGTACCCGTTGACCAGAACATCCATCGGTTCGCCTGCCAAGGCGTCGAGTTCAACCACCGAGCCTTGGCCAAGCTGCAGGATATGCTTGATCGGCACTTTGGTTCGACCCAACTCGACGGACAGCTGCACGGGAATATCCAGCACCATGTTGATGTCATGGACTGGGGCATCCCCAACTGAAGGTGCCGATGAGAACGGTCTGGGTCGCTCGCCAGACAAGACACCTCCAGCGTCATCCGTCGGCTTGTCCTCAGCACCCTTTTGCTCCAGCAGGGCCTCGGCCCAGTCCGCCATGCCATCGTCTTCCCCCGGCTTGTCATCAACTGCCATGTCGTTCCCCCATCCAATTGAGGTCATTGCCTCTCAAGCTCTTGTCGATACGGATTGCGTACTTCGAATTGTGCGTCCCATATTGACACTCAAACACCGGGACTCCATCCACCGTTGCCTGGATACGGGATTCCTTTTCCAGTTCAATGAAATCGCCAACCTTCATTGCAAGCAGTTGCTCAATGGTCGCGTCGGCCTTCGCCAACTGCGCCACCAGCGTCACTTCAGCCGCCTGAATTTCGCGCGTCAGCACATTGACCCAGCGGCGATCCACTTCGATGGAATCGCCTTGGGTCGACGAGTACAGCACGTCCCGGATGGGCTCCAGGGTGGCATAGGGCATGCAGAAATGGATCGCGCCGGTAATCTCGCCGATTTCCAGTTGAAAGGATGTGGAAATGACAATCTCACTGGGGGTCGCAATATTCGCGAACTGCGGCTGCATCTCGGAACGCTGGTACTCCAGCTGGAGCGGATAGATTCCCTTCCACGCTTTGTGGTACTCATCCGTGATCACGTCGACAAGCCGGTTGATGACGCGCTGCTCCGTCGCCGAAAAATCCCGGCCTTCGATCCGCGTCGGGAATTTGCCAATGCCACCGTACAGGGTGTCAATCACACCGAAAACCAGCGCCGGCTCACACACAATCATGCCGTTGCCGCGCAGAGGCCGGATGGCAACGATGTTGAAATTCGTAGGCACGGCCAATTCGCGCAAAAAGGCGCTGTAGCGCTGCACGGTTACAGGACCCACTGAGATTTCCGGGCTGCGCCGGATGAAATTGAACAGCCCCACACGGAAATTGCGCGCAAATCGCTCGTTGACGATTTCCATCGTCGGCATGCGGCCCCGGACAATACGCTCCTGACTCGAGATGTTGTATGGACGTACCTCACCGTGCTCGGCGACCTCTTCGACCAGCTTCTGACTTTCTCCGGTGACGCCTTCCAGCAGCGCATCAACCTCTTCCTGCGAAAGGAATGATTCACTCATATTGATGCCCGGTTGACTGCATCACTGAACAATGAAGCTTGAGAACAGGACACCGCGCACCGGGCTTTCGGCATGTGCCTTGTCCTTCTTTTCAGTCTTCTTGGCCTTTGGGGACACAGGGTCCTTCCTTTCCTTCGGCGTGGCATCTTCTGGCCCAAGGAATGGCCGGGTAGCCTCCACCAGGATGTCCGCCGCCAGCTTCTCTTTGCCCTCACGCGACAACAGCTCTTCCGACGTTCGCTGTGAAACCAACAACAGGACTGCGCTGCGAATCGTCGGCAAATACATCTTCACGGTCTCTGTGGCATGCGCATCCGCCAGTTCCAGCGTGATGCCGATTTGGGCAACCTTTTCACCCCCGGGATTTGCCAGGTTCACCACCATGTTGTCCAAGGGGAGAAAGGTCGGTGGCCCCTTGGGCACGACCTTGGCCGCTGGCGCCTCCTCGTCGACCTCAGTGGCGGCGCGCTGCTTCATCACAAACCACCATGCGCCGGCGCCAACCAAAGCCAGAACGATCACGGCGATGCCCACTATCAAAAGCATCTTCTTGCTCTTGGGCGGCTGCTTTGCCGATTCCGCATCGTCTGGTTTGGTCGCCACTGAACGTCCTTAAAGCCATGCCATGGTCGCAGATTGCAGCCTATCGCGCGTCCATAGGCTTGACCCATTATTCTGCAGAACTGGGAACCCAAACTGACAAATAGCGGCGAAAAAGCAAGGCATTCGCCAATTTGCCGGAGTTGCCGGAGTTGCCGAACTTACACGTACTCGTCGACGGCCGCATCCGAACCACGCCGCTCGACGACCACTGCAATGGGTGAAGCCTGGTCCGTTGCGGTGGGCCGCCTCGGAACTCCCGATGATTGAGGGACATGGCCCCCTGTTTGCCGGCCCGCACCAGTGCCAGAGTGGTCCGACATGTTCACAGAAACCTCGGACAGCGCCAGCCCCTGGCGGTGGAGAATCTCCTTCAGATGCAGGCCAGACGCCTCCAGCATATGCGCTGTTTCGGGATCGCTGGTACCAAAGTGAATGCTGGCCTCGTTGCCACGCAAATCGATGCGCACGTCAATCAATCCGCCGTCGGGCCCTTGCAGACTCACTTCGGCACGTTGCGCGCCCTGAAAGATGTAGTAGCTGACCTGTTCGGCCACTGAACGGGCAGCCGTGCTCCAGCCTTCGTCCGCAACCGACCCACCCACCTGAAACCTCGACAGGTCTGACGAAGGGTCTGCAGTACCCATGGCAGTCTGCCGAAACACTGCCGGCGTCGTGTCCGCATCCGACCGCCTTGCGTCACGCCGCAGGAGCTCGGAGGCTGCAGTTGTCGTCATTGGCTCGGACCCTGGCATCTGATCGAACCCAGCGCGTTGCATACCGTCTGCAGCCAACGCAGAGCGCTGACTCGCATTCAAAGACGGCATCGATTCACGACGATCCTGTGCACGCTCGGCCGCTGCGCGTTGACCCAATGTTGCAGCCGCACTGACGGCCGTCGCAGGTTCGGCCCGCGGGTCGTGCTTGTCCACTTGCACAGTTGCGCCAGCCTGCGCGGCGGTCTGCCACCTGGTAACGGTATCAGCCCTCACCGGCATTGCTACTGCCTCAGGGACCTTAGCTGCGGCTGCGGCAGCCGACGGGATCCGATTCGCCGTGCCATGCAGACCCTCGAACACGGGATCCTCTGCAGATCCAGCGACAACAGTCGGGGCTGGGGGGGTGGACAGCCGCACCGCAGCGGACTCCACCGCGGCGACAGCAGCAGTTTCACCGGTGGGCGGCACCATTGCGAATCGTCCTGGTGGCCCAAGCTTCGGTTCCAAGCCACTCCATCGCGCCATGCTTCCCGCCCAGTGCGTCCAACCGCCGTCAGCCGCCTCAGGCACTCCTGCCTGGCCCGTCGGAGCATCGTCCAGGGCTGGTCCGACACTGCCTCGTGGTCCGACAAAATGCGGAAACGCAAGCTCGGAGACAGGTGCCACTATCGTCGAAGCTTTTACCTCGGCTTGGAAGAACTGCGCCGCCACGCGCGCCGAATCAGCCCCCCCGGCAGTCTCGGCTTTGCCCGCACCAGCCTGGCTGGCAAACGCAAACTCCGTGTCCGATGCAGCCGCGACTGGGAAGGAATAGCGCTGATCAGAACCTTGTAGTTGGTCTCGCGACCCAGCATCAACGAACAGACGCGGCGTCATTGGCAGTTGATTCCAGATATACGCGCCAGGGTCCAAAGCAACCGCTTCGGAGGCTGGACCCAGATTCAGGCAAGCCGTGGAGTCCGCCAGGGGGCCCCCGTCCGCACTTGGCACGTTGTTGTCTACCTGTACGGAGTCGAAAGCTGCCTGAAATGAAGTGGCGCCACTGCCATCGGCTTTCCAGCCCCCGGGCGCGCAGGGGCGGGCACGCAGCCGCGGTCCTACCAAGGCATCCATAACGGATGTCAAACCAACTGGAAGCGTGTTCATGCCAAGTCTCCATGGTATTCGCCGGCCAGGACAATACGCTGCTGGAATGCCGCAAACTCGTCCATCTGCTTTTGCTCGCTGCGGGTCTGGGCCTGACGCATCGCAGCCTGCTTGCGCTCGTACACCTTGCGCAGTCCTGCCAATCGACACTCTGCCTCCAGCAACGCCTTCTTGGTGGCGCCAAGATCAGCATCCAGCGATTGCATGGCAAGCCGTTGCAGTCCGATGGCGTGCTGCAACCGCCCGATGAAATGGTGTTTGCATTGCAGAACTTCCCTGCTGGTCGCTTGCTGCGCGATCTGGATCCAGCGCTTTTCTGTGTCAGCGGCATAGCTCTGCAATTGCGCCAGCTGGTCCAGGCCGAAGTCCAGTGCGCACCGCGCCTTGGCGAAATGCTCAAGCGCGTGATCGCGCCTGTCAGCCGCCAGGGCGATTGCCATTTGAATACTCTTCAGGCCCGACATAAAGGTCTGCTCCTTCCGGTGAAGCTCACGGAGCCCCAGCGTCGCCCAGCACGGAGCGCAAAGAAGCGACACTGGCATCAAATGGCGCAGCCACGAACATGTCCTGTTGCAGAAATCCGGACATGTCCTCATGCAGGCGAATGGCTTCATCCAGACCAGCGTCCGAGCCCGGCGCATAGGCCCCGATCTGGATCAGGTCGCGCCCTTTTTCATAGCGTGAATGGATGGCACGAAAGCGCCGGGCCTGCTGAAAGTGATCACTTCCAATAACGTTGTGCATCACGCGCGAGGCGGACTGTTCCACATCGATGGCCGGATAGTGTCCCGACTCGGCCAGCGCCCGTGACAGCACAATATGGCCGTCCAGGATGGCGCGCGCTGCATCGGCTATCGGATCCTGCTGATCGTCACCTTCCGCCAGAACGGTGTAAAAGGCCGTGATCGACCCAACGCCATTGAGCCCGTTGCCAGAGCGCTCCACCAGTTGCGGCAGCTTGGCAAAGCAGGACGGCGGGTAGCCCTTGGTGGCAGGCGGTTCCCCAATGGCAAGCGCGATTTCCCGCTGAGCCATCGCGTAGCGCGTCAGGGAGTCCATCAGCAGCAACACATGTTTGCCCTGATCCCTGAAACTCTCTGCAACAGCGGTGGCGTAGGCGGCCCCCTGCATGCGCAGCATCGGCGGGGCATCTGCCGGCGCGGCAACGACCACGGAGCGCGCCCGACCTTCCGTCCCGAGAATGTCCTCAATGAACTCCTTCACCTCACGACCCCGCTCGCCGATCAGTCCGACGACGATGACGTCGGCCGTGGTGTATCTGGCCATCATGCCGAGCAGCACACTCTTGCCCACACCGGAGCCGGAAAACAAGCCAATGCGCTGACCGCGTCCGACCGTGAACAAGGCATTGATCGCACGCACACCTGTGTCCAGGGGCTCGCGCACCGGAGCGCGGTCCATGGCATTGATGGGCGTCCGATCCAGAGCCACGGGATTGACCTGGAGCAAAGGGCCCAGTTTGTCCATAGGCTGTCCGTGGGCATCAACCACACGGCCAAGCAGTCCGTTCCCCAAAGGCAGGCGCAGCAGCCCTGGCCCTGAATTGATGACCGCGCCCTCGGCCTGACCCAGACGCAGTGCCGGCAAATAGGCCGGCGCCGGCAAGACGGTGGCGCCGCTCGCCAGGCCATGCACATCACCGGCCGGCATCAGGAACGCCCGCTCGTTCGAGAACCCCACCACCTCCGCCAGCACCGGCGTGCGCATATGCATGCCGATCAGACACTGCGAGCCCACGGGCACCCGGATTCCCGTGGCCTCCAGCACCAGACCGGTCAGGCGGGTCAGAGTGCCCTGAACCTCCAATCCCGTGTTCGACAACACCCTGGCCCTGGCGTCATCGAAGAAGCACGTCCAGGGGTTGGCCGCGTCATGCGCCATCTTCAGACTCCGCCCAGGAAACCGCCAGATCCAGACTCGCAATCGCTCGGTTCCAACGCCTTT
>JANMKM010000568.1:0-2321 GCA_031372035.1 Rhodoferax sp.
AGCCTGCAGGCGGATCTGCCACAGGCGCGGTTTGTCCGCGCGAGCCTGGACGCGGCCTTGCTGGCCAACGGTCCGTTCCAGGCTGTAATGCGTAGCCCAGGTCTCACGCCACCCGCAGTTGCTACACTTTTGGAAGCTGCCCGTGCTGATGGAATAGGGGTTCTGGGGGAATTGGATCTCTTCACACAGGCGCTGGCGGGGTTACAGGTGGAGCGCGCCTACAGCCCGAAACTGCTGGCCGTGACCGGCACAAATGGCAAGACCACTGTGACGGCCCTGACCGGGCAACTGGTGCAGCGGGTCGGCAAGTCCGTGGCGGTGGCGGGCAACATTGGCCCGACCATGCTCGACACCCTGGCGCAACGGCTGGATGCTGACAGCCTGCCCGAGGTCTGGGTGCTGGAGCTCTCCAGTTTCCAGCTCGACGCAGCCAGTGCTTTCGAGCCAACCGCCGCCACGGTGCTGAACATCACCCAGGACCATTTGGACTGGCATGGTGACATGCAGGCCTATGCCGCGGCCAAGGCCCGCATCTTCGGCCGCCAGGCCCTGATGCTGCTCAACCGCGATGACCCGCTGGTGCTGGCCTTGCTGCCGCCGCCGGCAAAGGGCCAACCCATCCGCCAACACCTGAGCTTTGGTGGCGACATGCCACAGCGCCCGGGTGACTTCGGCCTGGAGCAGGTCAACGGCATGGTCTGGCTGGTGCGCGCGCTCGAGGCCGACGAGACCATCAAGCGGCGCAAGGGCGCACAGCAGGAGGAACTGCATATCCAGCGCCTGATGCCGGCCGATGCGCTGCGCATCCGTGGTCGGCACAACGCCGTCAATGCGCTGGCGGCATTGGCGCTGGCCCAGGCCGCCGGTTGCCCACTGGGAGCCATGCTGTACGGCCTGCGCGAATACCGGGGCGAGCCGCACCGGGTGGAGCCGATTGGCAGCATCGGCGGCGTTGAGTTCTTTGACGACAGCAAGGGGACCAATGTCGGCGCCACTGTCGCGGCGCTGCACGGGCTGGGTGCGGAGCGCAAGGTGGTGGTGATCCTGGGTGGCGACGGCAAGGGCCAGGACTTCCGGCCGCTGGCGGCGCCGGTGGCGAAGTACGCCCGGGCCGTGGTGCTGATCGGCCGCGATGCGCCGGCCATCCGGGCCGTGCTGCACGACGCGGGTGTGCCGGTGCTGGGAGCCGCCACGCTGCCCGAGGCGGTGCAGCTGTGCCTGCAGCAGGCGCAGAGCGGCGACGCCGTGCTGCTGTCACCGGCCTGCGCCAGTTTTGATATGTTCGACAACTACCCACACCGGGCCCGCGTGTTCGTGGAAGCGGTACAGGCCCTGGCGCTGGACGCCGGCGTGACACTGGAGTCGCTGGGATGAAGGCGCTGCTGCCGTCCTGGTTGGGTGCCCGCCTGGCGGGCGCGACGGCCGGTGCCGGTGGTCCACGCATGCCCGTGGGAGGGAGCCGTCCCAGCCGCGTGCAGGGCTTCGACCAACCCTTGCTGTGGGTGACAGTGGCACTGCTGGCCTGGGGCCTGGTGATGGTGTATTCGGCTTCGATCGCCATGCCCGACAACCCAAAGTTCGCGCGCTACACCCACAGCTACTTTTTGCTGCGGCATGTGATTGCGCTGATCACGGCCTTTGTCGCGGCGTTGCTGGCGTTCCAGATTCCCATGGCCACCTGGGAAAAATATGCACCTTGGCTGTTTGTGCTGTCGCTGGTGCTGCTGGCGGCGGTGCTGATCCCGCATGTGGGCACGGTGGTCAATGGCGCGCGGCGCTGGATCTCGCTCGGCTTCACCGGCTTCCAGCCTTCGGAGCTGGCCAAGCTGGCGGTGCTGCTGTATGCGGCCGACTACATGGTGCGCAAGATGGACGTGAAGGAGCGCTTCTTCCGTGCTGTGGCACCGATGGCGCTGGCCGTGGCCATCGTCGGCCTGCTGCTGCTGGCCGAACCTGACATGGGAGCCTTCATGGTGATCGCCATCATTGCCATGGGTATCCTGTTCCTGGGCGGCGTCAATGCCCGGATGTTCTTCCTGATCGCCGCCATCCTGCTGGTGGCCTTCGGCTTGATGATTGCCCTGAGCGAGTTCCGGCGCGAGCGCATCTTTGCCTACCTCAACCCCTGGAGCGAGGAACATGCCCTGGGCAAGGGCTACCAGCTGACCCATTCATTGATCGCCATCGGCCGGGGCGAGATCTTCGGTGTGGGCCTGGGTGGCAGTGTGGAGAAGCTGCACTGGCTGCCAGAAGCACACACCGACTTCTTGCTGGCGGTGATCGGCGAGGAATTCGGCCTGGTGGGCGTGCTGGTGCTGATC
>JANMKM010000643.1:0-1664 GCA_031372035.1 Rhodoferax sp.
TCGCTGGCTGACCGGGTAGACCGGGAGCTTTACATGCGTCCGCATTACGACGACCCGGCTGGCTAGCTGACGGCCTGGGCCCACCAGTTTGTGCAGCATGGCGAACGAACCCCCACGCGCGAGCTGCTGCAGCACATGAACCGGCATATCGGCGCCAGCCTGCGCTATGTGGTGCGGCACGAGGAAGGCACCCAGGAGCCGTTGCGGACCCTGGCGCTGGGCAGCGGCAGTTGCCGCGACTATGCGCTGCTGATGATGGAGGCGGCGCGGCGCATCGGCATGGCGGCGCGTTTTGTCTCGGGCTATCTGTACGACGCGTCCCTGGACGAGGGCGGGGCAGCCATGACCGGCTCGGGCTCCACCCATGCCTGGCTGCAGGTCTACCTGCCTGGCGCCGGCTGGGTGGCCTATGACCCCACCAACAACCTGCTGGGTGGCAGCCAGCTGATCCGGGTGGCGGTGGTGCGCGATCCGGCTTTCGCTGCACCGGTGGCTGGCAGCTGGTTCGGTCAACCCGGCGCTTACATCGGCATGGACGCGTCGGTGCAAGTGCGGCGTCATGCGACGGAGGATGAAATTGAGGAGCAGGCCGATGAACCAGCTCCATGAGGCTGCTCATGTGCCGGCGACCAGCGCTGCCAGCGGCTGGGACCCGCTGCCGTTCCTGGCACAACTCGAGGCCCAGGGCTATTGCGTCATCCAGGACTTTCTGACGCCGGACATGCTGCAGCAGGTGCGCACCGGTCTGGCCAGGCATCTGCACAGCCACACCGGCCGCAACGATTTCGAGGGCCGCCAGACCGAGCGGGTCTACACCCTGGTTGGGCGGGGCCAGGTGTTCGAGCGCATTGTCGAGGACGCGCGAATCATGGCGCTACTCGACGCCCTGTTGCAGCCGGGCTATCTGCTCACCGCCAGCCAGGCGATCTGCATCTATCCGGGCGAGCAGGCCCAGCCGGTGCACTACGACGACTCGTTCTATCCCATTGCCCGGCCGCGGCCCTCGATCAGCTACAGCACTGTTGTCGCTGTTGATGCCTTCACGGCCGCCAACGGTGGCACCGAGGTCATCGCCGGCAGCCACCGCTGGGATGATGCCCAGGCCGCCGGCACCTACAACAGCCAGCAGCAGGTCGGTGCGGCGTCGTCCTGCGAGCACTTGCTGCAGCCGATGGAAATTCCGGCTGGTGCCTGCATCTTCTTCCATGGCACGCTGCTGCACCGCGGCGGTGCAAACCGCAGTGCTGCGCCACGGCTGGCGTTTTCCAACCAGTACTGTCAACCCTGGGCCCGGACCCAGGAAAACTTCTACCTGGGTTTGCCGCCGCAAATGGTGCGCGGTATGTCGGCGCGCCTGCAGACCCTGCTGGGCTACGACGTGATGCCGCCCTTCATGGGCCATGTGACAGCCTCGCACCCGACCAAGGTGCTGCGCGATGACTATGTCAACACGGTGCTGAACGGACCGCGCAGCGGCTGAGCGCCGGGCCAGGGCGGCCCGGGATTGCGCGGGCCGCCCTGGCGTCCTGCAGTCCTACATGGGATGGCGGCAAGAACCGGCATGGGATGCGGCCTTGTCCGCTGCCCGGCGCGGCGCGCAGGCGCCAGACTGGTGCTGTTCACATTTTTCAGGAGCACCAGCATGGCAGCACCATCCACATCCC
>JANMKM010000651.1:0-3025 GCA_031372035.1 Rhodoferax sp.
GTCGGCATCAGGTACTCGAACATGGAGCCCGACCAGGAGCGCAAGGCGGCATGCGAACCGACCGCGTAGAACGGCCGTCCCAGCGCTGCCCAGTGGCGCACCGGCACGTCGCCCTTGGCGATGGCCAGCAGGCTGGTCAGGCGCGACTCGGAAGCCAGCAGGTCGTAAAAGCTCGCATCGAGCTGTTGTTCCGCCACGCGAAAACCGATGTGGAACAGATTGCGCTTGCGGTGGTACAGGAATCCGAAATCCGGCTCCCACGCGAGCTGCTCACAGGCAGCCGCCAGCGTTTCGAGCCGGGCCTGCGTCTGCTCGGCATCGCTCGCGGGAACGAGTTGCACCAGCTCGCGGCAGGCCTGGGCCACGGCAAGCAGATGGCCGCTGAGGTTGCCGCTGTCCACGGTTGATACATACATCGGCAGCAGCGGCGCGCAGCTTTCGGTGTCGTACCAGTTCAGGAAGTGGCCGCCGTGGCGCTGCAGCCGGGCCATGGTGGCCAGCGTGGCCTGCAGCCGGGCGATCAGCTCGGGTGTGCCGATCCAGCCGAACTGCCGGGCACAGGCCACGCTGAGCAGGTACAGGCCGATATTGGTGGGTGAGGTGCGGTGCGCCACCATGTCGTGCGGCGCGGTCTGCAGGTTGTCCGGTGGCAGGTGGTTGTCCTGCGCGCCTACACAACGCTCGAACAGGCGCCAGGCATCACGGGCCACACCCTCCAGGTAGACCTGGTCGGTCAGGGGCAGCTGGTCGTGGGCGGGTAAGCTGGGTGGGCGACTGACCCACCAGGTCCACCAGGGCGAAGCGGCCCACAACAGGCAGAGTGCGGTGGCAAGTGCCGGATACGGTGTGTAGGGGAGAAGTACTGCCAGAATGCCGCCTGCGACAACTGGCGCGAGCCAGTGGCGGTGCAGCATCGAACGCAGGCCGGTGCTGGCTGCGGCCTGTGCCGCTTCGGCGGTGGTCCATTGCAGCAGGTGACGTCGCGTGACGGCCATGCGCAGCACGGCGCGGCCTACGGCATCCAGCGCCATCAGGGCCTCCTGCGCCAGCTGCGCCAGATGCCATGCCGCGCCCCACAACGCACGCAGCAGTTCGGTTGCCGCGTGCCGATAGAAGTGCAGCTTGGCCACATCGTCGCGACTTGGCGAAAAGCCCGCGACCGCGCCCATCAACGGCCCGGCACCCATGGCGGCCAGTATCAGCACCAGAACCACATTCGGCGAGCCCACCGCACCACCCAAAACCAGCACCAGCAGCGCCAGCGAGGCCGGAGCGACCAGCGAACGGCGCAGGTTGTCGAATATCTTCCAGCGGTTGACGGCCGCCATCGGGAAGCGCTGCGGGTTGAGCAGCAACGGCAACAGCTGCCAGTCGCCCCGCGTCCAGCGGTGCACGCGCGAGGCCGCCACGTCGGCATGGAATGGCGCGTCCTCGATGACGGTGATATCGGTGACAGCGGCACATCGCGCAATCGAGCCCTCCAGCAGGTCGTGGCTCAGCACCTGGCCATCGGGCAGGCGGTCGGACAACACCGCATGCACCGCATCCACATGCAGCAGGCCCTTGCCGGTAAACGTGCCCTCGCCAAACAGGTCCTGGTAGACCTCCGAGGTTGCCGCGCTGTAGGGGTCGGTGCCGCACTGGCCCGCAAACAGCCAGTGGTACAGCGTATGCTCGACCGGCGTGGGCAAAGGCGTCTCCACACGCGGCTGCAATATCGCGTAACCGGCAACGACCCGCCGGCCGGCCGGGTCCAGGCGCGGTGTGTTGTGCGGATGCGCTGCAATGCCCACCAGCTCGCGCAGACGGCCCGGTGGCAATTGCGTATCGCTGTCGAGGGTCACCAGGTAGCGTGTCCCCGTGGCCAGGGTGGACAAGGCGCCCAGGTCCTGGAAGGCGCCAGTGCGGCCAGCAGCGAGCGCCGCGACCAGCAGCTCGAGCTTGCCGCGTTTGCGTTCCCAGCCGATCCAGCAGCCCTCGGTGCTGCTGTAGGTGCGCGCGCGGTGCAACAGGATGAAGCGCGGCCCCGCAGTGGGGTCGTCAAGCCCGCGCGGGTAACGGGTGTTGAGCAGCGCCACCTGCGCGCTGGCATCCGCCAGCAGGCCCGCATCGGTGTCGGCATGCTCCGTGGCGCAGTCCAGCCAGTCGGTCAGCAGTGCGAACTGCGCCTGCGGTTCCGGGTTGGCCAGGTAATGCAACTGCAGTCGGTGCGCCAGCCGGGCTGCGGCTGCAGGCCCACTCAGCATGGCTGGCACCACCACCATCACCCGGTGCGCCAGGGGAATCGCCTGCCCGAAGGCCAGGCGTGGCAGATGGCGCGGCCGCACCGACTCGCTGATCAGGCGGTTGACGACCGCCACCACCGCCTGTGACGCCGGCAACACGGCCAGGGCGGTCGCCAGCAGCGCCAGCCAGAGCGGCCCGGTACCGTCAGCAACGCCTGGCTGGCCACGCCACAGCGCCCACCAGACCAGGCCCCAGGTCAGCAGCAGCAGCGCACCGAGATACAGCGGAAATGCCCAGCGCCGGAACAGCCCCGGCCACCCGTGCAGCAAGCGCCGAGCTTGCAGGCCGAGTGCCCGCTCGAGCGCCGGCTGCCCGGGGCCGCGCAGCCAGTGGCTGGCCAGTGCAGCGTCGCCCTGCGCATCGCGCATGAGGTCCAGCAGCGCCTGGCCCGCGACCACCTCGCTGCGGCCAGCGCGCCGTGCCAGCTTGGCGACGCCCTGCAGGGTCTGGTCGCGTGTGGGCACGTCTTCGGCCTCGAACAGGGCCGATGTGAGCATCAGCCGCATCAGAGGGCTGGTACGCGCAACGATGTCCGGCCAATCAGCGTCACCGATCGCACGCAGCGACGTGACCGCGTTGCTCACACTCAGGTTGTCGGCAGCCTGGTTGCCGGGTTGTTCCGTCATGGCCACGGCCCGGTCCGGCAGGGCGGCCTGCAGCCATTCCCGGATGCCTGGCGTGCCGTCGCTGCGGCTGGCACCGCGTCGCTCAGGCAGGCGCTGCGCCATCTGCGTCAGGA
>JANMKM010000722.1:0-4447 GCA_031372035.1 Rhodoferax sp.
TTGCACTCCATCTCCTTGGCAAATTCGGCCCGCTGCTTTTCGTTCATCATGGCCTGGGCAAACATCCGCGTCATGTCGCCATTGAGCTTCTGCGCCGCCAGCGCCTGCATGCCACCATGGGCCTTCATCGTCGGCGGGAAGTCATTCGCAATGAACAGGTCCGAGCCCCCGGCCTGGGCCATGGCCGCCAGCAGTTTGTGCATGTAGCCGCGGGCTTGTTCTTCGGTCAGGTTTGACATGGTGGTAGCGTTGCAATGGATGTGTGGACGTGCTGCGACTGCCGTGCTTCTGGGTTGGCGCCCGGCGGCAGATCCAGTATCTTATTGATCTTTCCCCAGCTACGCCGCCTGCCGCACGGCGTATCCCGGGATGAGCAGGTCTGCAGGCAGGTGGAGGCCTGCGGAAAGCCGGCGAATCATCTCCAGCGAAAGTGGGCGCACCCGATTGAGCACCTCCGCCACGCGGGCCCTGGAGCCGATGAAAGGTTCCAGATCTTTGCGTGACAGTTGTCGCGCTTCCATGACATGCAACAGCAGGTTGATCGGGTCCACTTGCGGCATGCTGACGTGCTTGCGCTCGTAATCCTCCACCAGCAGGCTCAACACTTCCAGCTCCCGTGCCTCTGGCGACTTGTCGGGAGCATCCCAGATCCCTTCGATGCGTTTGAGGGCGGCACGGTGCTGCGCCTTGGTGCGGATGGGTTGGATAGTGCTCATGGTGTACTCACACGGTGCTCGGATCAATGTGGTCGTAGTGGCGATGGGATCCGACAAACCGAATATAGGCAATGCGCCGGTTGTAATGCATTGCTACCACCAGTCGATAGTCGTTGTCCTTGACGTTGAACACCACGCGATTGCCGGCAACAAAGCTTGCGTTGCGGTATGCCGACTTGACCGCCGCAGGCGACGACCAATCGGCACGGCTGGCAATGGCGTACCAGGCGCTCAACGGCTCCAGCGCATCGGGGTGTCGTTCCCAAAACTCCCGCAATGTGCTCAACGCGATGATGCGCATGCGACCACTGTAGCAGGATCCCATTTCGGGAGCAAGCATGCTTACTGCGTGCACTGCCAGGAAGAATCTGGCCAACCACTGGGCGAGATCAGTCCAACGGCGCACTCAGCTCTGCGGCTGTCAACCGGCCTTCTGCCTCCTTCTTTATGCCGCTGCGCCGAGCGCCCCGCCAGCCAGATCTTGCAAACCCGGTTGGCGTTCGACGCACGCGCCACCTGTCATGATCACTACAAAATGAGTAGCTATCCGTGCTGTATCCATGAGGCTTTCGGCCATTCGTGCGCGTGAAGCGATGCGAAAAATCGGTGTTTGGAGTTTGCTTTGACGTCCACGGACAAATATGTTGAATCCTGTCGCCTGTGTCGACATGTCTTCGCGAATACGCGCGTCTGGTTGTTGGTGTGGTCGGTGCCCTGATCTTGGCCGCTCTGCCACGATCTCCAGGCGCTTTTGGTGCTTGTTCGAAGGCTGCGCGCGAGGGCGCTGGCGGGCAATCGGGGGTCGGTGTCGGCATTTGGTCTCAGCTTCGACGATGAAGTCATTTATGTCGAAGCCCGTACTCAACGAGCGATTGTGGTTCTTGCATCTGGGCTGCACTGGCCAGCATTTCATCCTTGGGAATCCCCACACTTGCCCTGGCCGCATGTTGGCCTGGTGCGAACGCAAGGAACGCTTCTTCTTCTCGAAGAGTGAAGTCGAGCAATGTTCAGCCGAATCGGCAGCGTGGATGGAAGGTTTTCTAGCAGGCAATAAACCTGAGCCACCGATTGGTGCAGATGGAGACGTCGAGTTTGAAAGCAATGAATACGAATCATGGCTCAGCAAGGTCGAAGCATTTCGTCGCTCTGGGGTATGGCAGAAGGGCCAGGGTAGCGAAGGTTCTCCGACGTCGAGCGGACGCTGAGCGAGGAAATAGTACCCGCGCGACTGGCTTTTGTGGAGGTGATCGTCGAGCGGCCCATGCAGTGTCGAGAGCAAGCTGGTTTGGTCTTTGAACCATGCCTGCCAATCCCAATCGCCGCCGAGGATGCCGGGGTAGGTGGCGCAGCGAAGTCAAGGAGGAGGAGGCGGCCCCGGCCGCCGACGGGGGACATTCGCGAAGCTACCTACCCCGGCGTCGTTGGCTCGCCCAGGACATGGGGTACTACCATCACTACTGGCACTCCCCAGGATGAGACGCCATGACCGCCACCACTCACCCCGCCATCGAGGGATTCATATGAGCCAACGCCCAGGGCTCTTCTGGGTCGTTGGCGTTGTGGCGTTCGTCGCTGTGGCGGCTTGCGATGGCCCTTCGACTGCCTGCGGCCCCTTTCCCGATTGGCAGTCCTCAGCGTACGTTCTTCCCTATGCGGTGGGTTCAACCCGATACGTGGATCAGGCCAACTGCTCAACCGGTGGTCACCAGGGGCCCTACAAGTATTCCTATGACTTTGACATGCCCATCGGGACCACGGTGACCGCCGCACGGGGTGGCGTGGTGGCAGAGATACGCATGAAGTTTCGCGACGGTCAGCCCGGAGAAGGCGAGTCCAACTGGGTGAAGGTTCGCCATGAGGATGGCACCATCGCCGCTTACTCCCATCTGACCGAGCGGGGTGCTCTCGTTGGCGTTGGTGACAGCGTTGTGGCTGGACAACCGATAGGTCTGAGCGGCAACACCGGAAATACCGGGGGGCTGCCCCATCTGCACTTTCATGTCTGTCCATGCTCCGAGCCGGTCGACTGCGGCACCTTGCCCGTGACGTTTCGCAATACCGCTCCCAATCCGGACGGATTGCAGGCCAAGCGCAGTTACGCGGCTCTGCCCTGGAACACGAGCGGGGCGCTACCATCCCGTTGACACCCCCAGGACCAAACGCAATGACCGCCACCACCGACCCCGTGATCGAGGGCTTCCACGCCCATGTGTACTTTGACGCCGCCACGGTGGAGCAGGCCCGCGGCCTGTGCCAGCGCGCGGCGCAGACTTTCCCTGGGGTGCAGATGGGGCGGGTGCACCAGCAGCCGGTGGGGCCGCATCCGGACTGGAGCTGCCAGCTGGCGTTCGGGCCGGAGTTGTTTGGCCAGGTGGTGCCGTGGCTGGCAATGCACCGCGGCGCGCTGGTGGTGTTCACGCATCCGTTGTCGGGCGACGAGATTGCCGACCACCGGGACCATGCGATCTGGATGGGCGCGGTGCGGCCGCTGGACCTGTCCAAGCTCGAACCGGTGCCCTGAGCGTTGGCAGCCCCGGCGCACTTGAAAACCACTTGGGTCGCACCCAGTTGCCTTGAAAGGGCTGCCCTGATCGCCGATCGTGTTCGACGCCACGCCAGCCCCACGGCTCGATTTCACAAGAGGCAGGGCAGTGGCATTCTGGTTTGTTACAGGCGCGGCCCTGCTGTTTCTGGCCTGGCTGCTGGGCGAGCCGGCGTGGCGGCGCTGGCGGCGTGAGCGGCTGCTGCGCCAGCCGTTCCCGGCGCCGTGGCGCAAGATCCTGCGCCGGCGGGTGCCGCTGGTGGCGCAGCTGCCGCCAGACCTGCAATTGCAACTCAAGGGTCGGATGCAGGTGTTCCTGGCCGAGAAGCCCTTTCTGGGTTGCGCCGGCCTGGTCTTGAGCGACGAGATGCGGGTCACAGTGGCGGCGCAGGCCTGCCTGCTGCTGCTGAACCGGCCCAGCGACTACTTTTCCGACCTGCGCCAGATCCTGCTCTATCCCCAAAGCTTTGTGGTTGAGCGCGTGGCCACCGAGTCTGGCGGTGTGCTGCGCGAGCAGCGGCTGGCGCTCTCGGGTGAATCCTGGTCGCAGGGCCAGGTGATCCTCTCCTGGGCCGACGTGCTGGCCGGCGCCGCAGACCCGGCCGATGGCCGCAATGTGGTGATCCACGAATTTGCGCACCAGCTCGACCAGCAGTCGGGTCGGGCCAATGGCGCGCCGGCGTTGGCCTCCCGCCGCCAGTACCAGCAATGGTCGGCCGTGCTGGGGCAAGAGTTCGTGCTGTTGCAGGCCCAGGCCGCCACCGGCGAGGCAACGCTGCTGAGCCACTATGGCGCCACCGATCCCGCCGAATTCTTTGCCGTGGCCAGCGAGGTGTTCTTCGAGCAGCCGCAGCAGCTGCAGACGCAGCATCCGGCGCTGTACGCGCAGCTGGCTGGCTTCTACCGGGTCAACCCGGTGCAGTGGTAGCGCCGGCAGCGTTGTAGCGGGCTTCGAAGTCCTGTGCCGCCATCGGCCGGGCAAACAGGTAGCCCTGGCCGTAGTCGCAGCCGGCCGCCAGCAGCAGATCGCGCTGCTGTGTGGTTTCCACCCCTTCGGCAATTACCTTCATGCCCAGCTCGTGCGCCATCACGATGATGGCCTTGCACAGCGCCAGATCGGTGGAGATGCTGGAGAGGTTGCGCACGAAAGACTGGTCGATCTTGATGTAGTCGATGTCGAACTTCTGCA
>JANMKM010000736.1:0-2607 GCA_031372035.1 Rhodoferax sp.
CCGGACCCGGCCTACTGGTGCGCCAAGGGCTACGCGATCTGCAATCCGGACATTCGCGGCATCGTCGACTCGGAAGGCGACAGTGTGTTGTGGGATCGCCAGGAAGGCCGCGACTGCCATGACCTGATCGAATGGTTGGCCGAACAAGCATGGTGCACCGGCAGGGTCGGGATGACTGGAACCTCGTACCTGGCAGCCTCGCAGTGGTTCACCGCCGCAGAACAGCCCAAGCACTTGGCAGCGATCAACCCCTGGGAGGGCGTGAGCGACGTCTACCGCGACCTGGTGATGCGCGGCGGCATGCCGGACACGGGCTTCGCCGGGCTACTCCAGAACGGCAGCTTCTTCGGCAAGAACCAGAAGGAAGACGTCCTGTCCGAGGCGGAGCACTACCCGCTCATGAACGAGCTGTGGGCCGACAAGATTCCCGACTTCGACCGCATCAACGTGCCCGCCTTCGTGGTGGCCAGTTACTCGAACACGCTGCACACCGCAGGCACGTTCCGCGCCTGGCGTCGCATGTCCTCGCAGAACAAGTGGCTGCGCATCCACAACACTCAGGAGTGGCCCGATTACTACGACGAAGCGAACGTGGAAGACCAGCGCCGCTTTTTCGACCGCTACCTCAAGGACGTGGACAACGGTTGGGAAACCACGCCGCGCGTGCGCTATGCCGTGCATGACTTTCACGGAGGCGACCAGGTCAACGTGGCTGCGGATGCCTTCCCGCCGAAAGATTTCGTGTCGACGAAGTTCTACCTGAACGGTCTTTCCCGCATGCTGACAACCACAGCGCCGGCCACTGACGTGAGCGCCGCGTATGACGTCGCTTCCAACCCGAATGCGGTGTCGTTCATCACGCGCTTTGACAAGGAAACGGTCATGGTCGGCTACCCCAAGGCACACCTCTGGGTCGAGGCGAAGGGTGCCGACGACATGGACCTGTTCGTGCTGATCCAGAAGCTCGATGCGCAAGGCACGCCGCTGCAGCAGTTCACTGTGCCCAACCACAACGCAAGGATTCACGACGTCACCGACCACGGAGCCACCGTCCTGCGCTACAAGGGCTCGGACGGCCGCTTGCGCGTGTCGGCCCGCCACCTCGACGACAAGTTGTCGACCGGCGACGTACCCGCCCACAGCTTCGACAGCGTGCAGAAGCTCTCGCCGGGCGAGATCGTTGACATCGAAATCGACTTGCTTCCCATCGGTTGGTCGTTCGACGCCGGCGAACAACTCCGCTTCGTCATCAGCGCCCGGAATCTGCTGGGAACCATCATGCCCGGCATCGGCGAATACGTCGGTGCCAACAGCGGACAGCACGTCATTCACACCGGCGGACAGCATGCCTCCTATCTTCAGCTACCTGTCAAGACGGCGTGACAGAGGAAGCAATCATGAAGAAGTCCCCTGCACACGATGCAAGCGCCGTCTTGGCCGGGTTTTTTGCCGGGCCGACATCCGGCCTGAAGTACCAGACCCCGACGCTGTCAGGCATCACGAACGACGACGGCCAATTCCAGTACCGGGCCGGAGAGGCCATTACTTTCATGGTCGGTGGGGTGGTATTGGGGTCTGTAGAGGCGGCACCCCGCATGAACCTGGCGCAGCTCGTCAACCGCGTGGCCGGAAAGATCGACAAGCTCCATGACCCGGCGATCACGAACCTGGGGCGGTTCATCCACTCGCTCGATCAGGACGGCAACATCGAGACGGGCGTGAAGATTGCGCCCGCAGTGCATGAGCTCATCGGCCCTGCACCGATCAATTTCAGCCCGCCGCCGATGCCCATGAGCCACGGTGGCGCCTTCGACTTTGCCAAGGAGCCCACCGTCCTGCGCATCCTGGAAACGCTGAACGCGACCGCCGGTGTTTTCACTGCGAAAACGCCCCGAACGCTCTGCGATGCCGCCACCAGCCGCAACGAACTGCGGCGCAACATCCGTGGCATCATCAAATCAACGGATGTTCGCATTCCGCTGCGCGATGGCTCCTACGTCTGTGCTGATGTTTTCCGCCCCGCGGCGCCGGGCCGTCATCCCATTGTGATGAGCAAGGGCTTCTACGGCAAGAGCTTCTATCACGACTGCATTTGCACCGAGGCTGACGCCATTCGCAAGGAGGAGATGGAGGATCGTTATTTCTCGGGCAATCCGGACGGTGCGCAGTACGAGAACCACGAAACTGTCGACACCTCGGTATGGGTGCCTGAGGGCTACGTCTGCATCCGGGTTGACGCACGCGGCGTCTGCAAGAGCCCAGGGCAGCAAGCCCCCTTCAGCGTGCAGGAAGCCGAAGACTACTACGACGCCATCGAATGGGCAGGCACCCAGCCCTGGTCGAATGGGAATGTCGGTCTGTGGGGCATGTCTTACCTGGCCATGGCCCAGCACAACGTGGCCAGCCTGCAGCCGTCGCATCTCAAGGCCATGATCGCGCAAGGCACCGATGCCGACATCTACAACGAGGCCCTGTATGGCGGCGGCATCTTCGGCGCCGGATTCTGGAACTGGTGGTGGAAGATCTGGTCCGGCAACAATCACTGCGGCAACCGACCCCAATCCGACTGGATGGCCCGCGCGCTGGCCACACCGTTCAACGACACTT
>JANMKM010000007.1:0-1579 GCA_031372035.1 Rhodoferax sp.
GATCACGGTCCGCGACGACGGCGTACGGCTGTTCGATGGCGTCCTGCCCACCTTGATCCAATGGGGCTCGGTACATCCTGCCGAGAGCCTGCCGGCCAGCGGCATCGCCCTGCGGTCCCTGCGCATCGCGCACCCGCGGGCGTCAGCGTTGCGCCGCGCCTGTCAGGCCCTGGGGCTCGGGCAGGTGGAGATTGGGGAGGGGTCTTGCGCGATCGAAGCGAAGTTGCAAACCGCCCAAGGGTTACGCACCATTGGCGGCACGCTGGGTCTTTGACGCGCCGGCCGCTGCTGCCGCGCGCCCGGTTCAGGCAGCGTCGCGGGCCAGACGTACGCCGCTGAACTGCCAGCGCGCATCGGCCGGGAAGAAGTTGCGGTAACTGGCGCGCACATGGTCGCCCGGTGTGGCACAGGAACCGCCGCGCAACACATACTGGTTGCACATGAACTTGCCGTTGTATTCACCCACCGCGCCGCTCCAGGCGCGAAAGCCCGGATAGGGCTCGTAGCTGCTGCGGGTCCACTCCCAGGCGTCGCCGTAGAGCTGCGCCAGACCATCGCTCTGGCCGTGGGCCAACGGCATCGGATGCAAGGCCCGGGTCTCGACGAAATTGCAGCGCGCCGGCTCCTGCGGTGGCCACTGCCCGGCCGCATGCTCCCACTCCATTTCGCTGGGTAGCCGGGCCTGCGACCAACGGGCAAAGGCATCGGCCTCGAAGTAGCTGACATGCACGATCGGCGTGTGGGGGTCCACCGGCACCAAGCCGTGCAACGTAAAGGTGTGCCAGTCCGCACTGTCCTCGCCACTGCGACGCCAGTAGAGCGGCGCCTCGATACGCTGGGCCTGAACCCAATCCCAGCCAGCGGACAGCCACAGCCGCGGATCGCGGTAACCGCCATCGGCAATGAATTCAATCCACTCGCCATGGGTGCTCAGGCGCTGTGCCAGGGCATAGGGCTCCAGATACACCTTGTGCCGCGGCCATTCGTTGTCAAAGGCAAAGCCGGCCTGCGGCCCGGCGTGGCCGATCTCCACCAGCCCGCCGGCAAACGCCATCCATTGCAACGGTACCGGCGCCACGGCGGCCAGGGGCCAGCCCGGGCTGTAGACCGGGTGCAACGGGTTGCACGACAGGGCGTGCTTGATGTCCGTGAGGATCAACTCCTGGTGCTGCTGTTCATGCTGCAGCCCCAGTTCCAGCAGTGCAGCCACAGCCGGCGTCACCGGATGGCGCAGCAACTGTGCAATCCGTGCATCCACCTGGGTCCGGTAGTCCAGCACCTCGGCCAGCGTGGGCCTGCCAATCAAGCCGCGCTGGGGTCTGGGATGGCGCTCGCCCACCGCCGTGTAGTAGCTGTTGAACAGAACCCGGAATGCCGGGTCATGGGGCTGGAAGCCAGGCTCGTACGGCTCCAGCACAAAGGTCTCGAAGAACCAGGTCATGTGGGCCAGATGCCATTTGGTCGGACTGGCATCGGGCATGGACTGGATCTGGCAGTCTTCCGCACTCAAGCGCGCAGCCAGGCTGCAGGTCTGGCCACGAACCTGGCGGTAGCGTTCGGCCAGGGCTGCCGACCGAAC
>JANMKM010000378.1:0-2917 GCA_031372035.1 Rhodoferax sp.
TGCAGGTTGCCGTCGCCCAGGTGGCCGAAGTTGACCAGGCGCGCGCCGGGGACGTGCTGCTGCAAAAGGGCGTCGGTGACGCGCACGAACTCGGGGATGCGGGACACGGGGATCGAGATGTCGTGCTTGATGTTGGAGCCCTCCTGCACCTGCGCCAGCGGAATGCTCTCGCGCACATGCCACAGCGCCTGCGCTTGCGCCAGGTTCTCGGCCACCACGGCGTCGCTCACCACACCCTGTTCCAGCGCCACCTCCAGCAGCCGTTCGAACTGGGTCCGGGCATGGGCTTCGGACTCGTGGTCGGAATCTTCCAATAGCACGCACCAGGGCGTGTCCTGGAACAGCGGTACACGTTGCTGCGGGAAGTGCCGTGCCACCAGGCCCAGCGCAAACTGGCCCATCACCTCAAAGCCGGTCAATCCCGGCCCCAGATGCCGGTGCGCCAGGCCCAGCAGGACCACGGCGGCTTCCAGGCTGGGCAGGGCGGCCCAGGCCGTGAGCTGCACTGCCGGTGCGGCGTACAGCTTCATGCAGGCCGCGGTGATGATGCCCAGCGTGCCTTCAGAGCCGACAAACAGATTGCGCAGGTCGTAGCCGGTGTTGTCCTTGCGAAGCCCGGCCAGCGACTGCCAGATTTCGCCCTGCGCCGTGACCACTTCCAGCCCCAGGCACAGGTCCCGCGTATTGCCATAGCGCACCACCTGCGTGCCGCCGGCATTGGTGCCCAGGTTACCGCCAATGGTGCAGCTGCCCTCGGCCGCCAGACTCAGGGGGAACAGCAGCGCCGCGGCAGTGGCGGCTTCCTGCACGCTTTGCAGCACGCAGCCGGCCTCCACCGTGATGGTCAGGTTGTCCGGGTCCAGGCCGCGGACCCGGTTCATGCGCTGCAGGCTCAGCACAATCTGTCGGCCCGAGCTGTCCGGTGTGGAGCCCACCACCAGCCCGGTGTTGCCACCCTGGGGCACCAGGCTCACGCCGGTGGCGGCTTGCTGCTGCCGGCACAGGCGCACCACGGCTGCAACTTCCTCGGTGCTGCCGGGGCGCACCACGGCCAGGGCTTTGCCGCGCTTGCGTTGCCGCCAGTCCTGCTCCCAGGCGCCCAGGTCGCCATCGGTCAATACGTTGTTCGGTCCAACGATGGCTCTCAGACCTTCCAGCAAGTCGGCGAGGTCCGCGCTCATGCTGCGGTCTCCACCGCGGTAGCCACCACCGGCGCATGCTTGAGGCGCCAGCGCACATGCCAGGCGCAGGCGGCGAACAACAGCAGGCACAACAGCACTTCCACCATGGCCAGCCAGGCGCCAGGCGCCGGCTCACTGGTGGCGCGCACCGCGCCCTCGGTGAAGTACAGCCACACCACCAGGCTGACCCAGCGGTAGGTGTACATGCGGTTCTTCAGCAGGCCGGCCAGGGGAAGGAACAGCGGCAGCACCTTCAGCGCCAGCCAGGAGCCGCCGGGCCGTAGCGGCGCCAGCCACAGCTCCCAAGCCAGGCCCAGCAGGATCAGCCCCAGCAGGCTGCCCACGGCCAGGGCGCGGCTCTGGCGTACGGCTGTGGGCAAGGCGGGGGTGTGGTCAGGCATGGCAATGGCATCATAGCGGCCATGCAAGTGACCCCATCCCCGGCTGTGGCCCTGCCACTGGCACCGCGCGAGCGCGTGGCAGCGCTGTGGCAGCAGCTTCTGAACTTTCCCTGGCGCATTACCGCGCTCACTCTGCGCGAGCGCTTCCGGGAGGACCACCTGGGCCTGACCGCCAGCAGCCTGACCTTCACCTCCACCATTGCCCTGGTGCCGTTTTTCACGGTGGTGCTGGCCATCTTCACGGCCTTCCCGATGTTTGCCAAGCTGCAGGACGTGCTGCAGCAGTGGCTGGTGGACAGCCTGATCCCGGACAACATTGCGCGTCAGGTGCTGGGCTACCTGACGCAGTTTGCTGGCAAGGCCAGCAAGCTCGGCACCGTGGGCTTCGCCATCCTGTTCGTCACGGCACTGGCGCTGATCCTCACCATCGACCGCACGCTCAACGACATCTGGCGGGTGCGCCGGCCGCGGCCGCTGGCGCAGCGGGTGCTGATCTACTGGGCCGCCATGACGCTGGGGCCGCTGCTGCTGGCCGGCAGTCTGACGCTGACATCCTATGCCGTCTCAGCCTCCAAGGGCGTGGTGGCGGTGTTGCCCGGTGGTGTGGGCTTTCTGCTGGGTGCGCTGGAGTTCGCGCTGCTGGCCGCCGGCGCTACCGCCATGTTCCGCTATGTACCGAACACGCTGGTGCACTGGGGCCATGCCTGGACCGGCGGCATCGTTGTGGCCACCGGCATCGAGCTGGCCAAGAACCTGCTGACGCTGTACCTGGCCAAGCTGGGCACCTATTCCGTGGTCTATGGCGCCTTTGCCACGGTGCCGATCCTGTTGATCTGGATCTACACCGCCTGGGTCATCGTGCTGCTGGGTGCGGTGATAGCGGCCTACCTGCCCAGCCTGCTCAGCGGCAACCTGCGGCGACGGCCCGGCCACGGCTGGCAGTTCCAGCTGGCCTTGGAGACGCTGCAGCAATTGCAGCGGGTGCGGGGCGAGGCGGCCAAGGGTCTGACCATTGGCGAGCTGTCAACCTTGCTGGAGGTGGGTACGCTGGCACTCGAGCCGGTACTGGAAACCCTGCAGAACCTGGACTGGACCGCGCCGCTGGCCGAGCAGCAGGACGCCGCCGAGCCGCGGCATGTGATTTTGGTGGACCCCGATGCTACGCCCCTGCAGCCACTGCTGGACCGCCTGCTGCTGCCACGTTTGTCCAGTACCCGCAATCTGTGGGCCAATGGGCGCTGGGGGGTGATGACGCTGCGGGACGCGTTGTAGCCTTCGCTGGGCCGGGGTCAAGCCCCCAGGATCTTGGTACGCCGGGGACACCTGGCTCGGAAG
>JANMKM010000016.1:0-3950 GCA_031372035.1 Rhodoferax sp.
ATCGGCACGGTCTGGTCGGCCTCGATAACGAAGTCGATGCCCCGCAGGGATGCAGAATCATAGCGCGCCATGAACAGTTCCATGCCGGCCTCCGTGCCGCAGGTAAACATGCCGGGCCCACCGCCGGTGGAAACAATGTAGGGCGCACCGACCTGGTTGAAGGCCGTCACACTGGCCCGTGCCACCGCCTGGCCCGGTGACTCGCCCCAGCGCTCGTTGCCGCATTCACCGTTGGCAAAGGCCCAGGTCAGAACGCCGGTGCCACTGGGTGCGGCGCCGGAGGGGCCCGTGGCGGACGCCTGCGGTCTTGGCGCCAAGGTCTGGTTGAGGTCGGCATAAGGCCCGAACACGAACAACTGCGGCGCTGTGCCCGCGGCCACAACGGGCGCCGGTGTCGTCGGCGCAGCGCAGGCGCCAAGCAGCAACGCTGCCAGCGCCACGGCGAGCGCATGCTGTTGGCCGGATGCGAAAGACCTGGTTGGATGGGGCATGGCTCACCTCGGTAGGGCTCCGTACGCTGCCGTGCAACGTGGCGGTGATCAGCTGAAATTGGCGGGTCTGTCGCGTCATGCACGGCCATCCGGCAACGCAACAACGCCCGGACCATGGTAGTCCAACACCAGTCAGGATGGTGCCCTTTCCTGTTGTAGGACGTAGCGCCGTGGTCAGGCCCAGCGCCATCCTGGAGCATTGCTCTATTCACCAGCTAGTGAAATAATGCAGTATGGCAAAGCCCGCGCCACCACTCCCAACGCTCAGGTCCCGCGATGCCGACCGCTCCCAGCAGGCGCTGCTGCTGGCGGCCCGTGACGAGTTCGCGCGCCATGGCCTGGCGGGCGCCCGGGTGGACCGCATTGCCGAGCGCGCCGGGTTGAACAAGCGGCTGATCTACTACTACTTCGCCAGCAAGGATGACCTGTTTCTGGCGGTGCTGGAAGCCACCTACGCCGACATCCGCGCGGCCGAGGAACAACTGCATCTCAAGAACATGGCACCGGCACAGGCGATCCGCCGGCTGACCGAATTCGCCTGGAACTACTACCTGCAACATCCCGAATTTCTCACTCTGCTCAACAGCGCCAACCTGCACCGGGCCCAGCACCTGAAGCAGTCAGCGCGGATCCAGCAAATGAACTCGCCGCTGATCCAGACCCTGGGCGAGATCCTGGAGCGCGGCCGGGTCGAAGGCAGCCTGCGCGGCGGTGTCGATCCGGTGCAGCTCTATATCTCGATTGCTGGCCTAGCCTACTTCTACCTCTCGAACAACCACACGCTGTCGGCGATCTTCGGCCGGGATCTGATGGCGCCGAAGGCCCACAACGAACGCCTGTCCCACATCTGCGACGTGATCCTCGGGTATGTACTGAGAGATTGAGCGCTGCAAGCCTTGACGCACCGGGACCGGTTTCTATAATTCACAGAATAGTGAATTGATAGCATCAGGAGACCTGCGTGGCGACTGAGAGACTCGGCATCATCATGCACGGCGTGACCGGGCGCATGGGCATGAACCAGCACCTGATCCGCTCGATCATGGCGATCCGCAACCAGGGTGGCGTGTTGCTGTCGGACGGCCGGCGCGTCATGCCGGATCCGCTGCTCATCGGCCGCAATGCCGAGAAGATCGAAGCCCTGGCCCGGGCCCATGGCGTGACCCGCTGGAGTACGAACCTGGACGCTGCGCTGGCCAACCCCGAAGACACGGTGTTCTTTGACGCCGGCACCACCCAGATGCGCCCAGCCCTGCTGGCCCAGGCCATCCGCGCCGGCAAGCATGTCTACTGCGAAAAGCCGATCGCCACCAACCTGAACGAAGCGGTCGAAGTTGCCCGCCTGGCCCAAGGCTCGGGCCTGAAGCACGGCGCAGTGCTGGACTAGCTTTTTCTGCCGGGCCTGCGCATGCTGTATATGCTGCGCCGCGCCGGCTTTTTCGGCCGCATGCTGTCGGTGCGCATTGAGTTCGGCTACTGGGTGTTCGAGGGCGACCTGCAACCGATACAGCGCCCTTCCTGGAACTACCGCAAGGAAGACGGCGGCGGTGTGATCCTGGACATGCTGTGCCATTGGCGCTACGTGCTGGACAACCTGTTCGGCGAGGTGCAGTCGGTGTCCTGCCTCGGCGCCACCCACATTCCGCAACGCTGGGACGAAGCCGGCAAGCCCTACGAAGCCACCGCCGACGACGCGGCCTACGCCACCTTCGCGCTGCTGGGCCACCAGGGCGAGCGCGTGATCGCCCAGGTCAACAGCTCCTGGGCCACGCGGGTGCGGCGTGACGACCTGGTGACCTTCCATGTGGACGGCACCCATGGCTCGGCCGTGGCAGGTCTGTCGGCCTGCCGGGCCCAGTCGCGGGTGGCGACGCCGCGGCCGGTGTGGAACCCGGACGAGAAGCAGAGCATGCCCTTCTTCGAGCAGTGGCAGGAGGTGCCCGACACCCAGGTCTATGACAACGGCTTCAAGATCCAGTGGGAGCACTTCATCCGCCACGTGGCCGAGAATGCGCCCTACCGCTGGACCCTGGCCGAAGGTGCCAAGGGCGTGCAATTGGTGGAAGCAGCGCTGCAGAGCTGGTCCGAGCGGCGCTGGGTGGACCTGCCTGCGCTACAGATTCAGTAGTTCTCCGTGCTTTATCCATGCACTTCACAGCCACTTTTCCCTCTCATATAAGGCTACGGACATGGCCCTGAGCCTGCTTTTGCCAGAAACCAATGGCGGCCTGCAGCGCTACGCAGTCTCCAGCGTGGAGCGCTCAAACGCCCGCAACGCCTCGGTGCCCTTCAACCGCGTGGCCTACTCCGCTGCGCATGTGGTTGCTGAACCGCGTGCTGCCATCGACCCCTGGCTGCACTGCGCGCTGGACTGGGACGCCACCATGGCCTACCGGCGCTACCTGTGGTCGCTGGGCCTGGGCGTGGCCGAGGCCATGGACACGGCGCAGCGCGGCATGGGGCTGGACTGGCCGACCTCGCTGGAGCTGATCCGCCGCTCCATCGATGCCGCGCGTGATTCGCCCGGTGCGCTGCTGGCGTCGGGTTGCGGCACCGACCATCTGGTGCTAGAAGACGTGAAGTCCGTGGACGATGTGATCCGCGGCTACAAGCAGCAGATGGAAGCGATCGAGGCCCTGGGCGGCAAGCTGATCGTGATGGCCAGCCGGGCCCTGGCACGGGTGGCGCGCACACCGGCCGACTACGAGCGCGTCTACGACCGTATCCTGCGCCAGAGCCGCGCGCCGGTGGTGCTGCACTGGCTGGGCGACATGTTCGACCCGGCCCTGGACGGCTACTGGCTGGGCAGCGAACCACACGGTCTGAACCCCGCGCAGGCGCTGGACCGGGCCATGGATACGGCCCTGGGCCTCATCGCGGCGCACCCGCACAAGGTGGACGGCATCAAGATCTCGTTGCTCGACAAGCAGCGCGAAATCGCCATGCGCCGGCGCCTGCCGGCCAGCGGTGGCAGCGACGGCCTGGGCGTGCGCATGTACACCGGCGACGATTTCAACTATGCCGAGCTGATTGCCGGTGACGGCCAGGGGCCACAGGCCCGCCATGGCCGGAGCGACGCCCTGCTGGGCATCTTTGACGCCATTGCACCGGCGGCCAGCGCCGCGCTAGGCGCGCTGGCTGCCGGCAACACGGCAGCGTTCCACGCCATGCTCGGGCCTACCGTGCCGCTGTCGCGCCACATCTTTGCCGCGCCCACCCGCTTTTACAAGACCGGCGTCGTGTTCATGGCCTGGCTGAACGGTCACCAGGATCACTTCGTGATGGTCGGCGGGCAGCAATCGGCGCGCAATGTGCTGCATTTCGCGGAGTTGTTCCGGCTGGCCGATGCGGCCGGCCTGTTGAGCGATCCGGAACGGGCCCGCCATCGGATGGCGCATCTGCTGGCCGTGCACGGCATCCCAGCCTGATGCGCCGCCAGCCGCATGCCAGCATGAATGT
>JANMKM010000049.1:0-1545 GCA_031372035.1 Rhodoferax sp.
GTGGCCAACTATGTGCCATTCGTTCTGGCCAACGGATTCCTCTACCTGTCGGGCCAGGGCCCGAAAGGACCCGACGGCGTCACGCCGACTGGCAAGGTGGGCGCCGAGGTGACCGTGGAAGAGGCCTACAAGCATGCCCGCCAGACCGGCTTGAACCTGCTGGCCGTGGCACACATGGCGCTGGGCGACCTGGGCCGCGTGCGCCGCGTCGTCAAGCTGCTCGGCATGGTCAATGCTGCGCCGACCTTTGGTGACCAGCCCAAGGTGATCAACGGCTGCTCCGACCTGCTCGTGAACGTGTTCGGCGATGCCGGCCGGCACGCCCGATCGGCGGTCGGTTTTGGCTCGCTGCCCGGCAACATGACCGTGGAGATCGAGGCGATCCTGCAGGTCGACGGTTAGCCGCCGCTGATCTTCTCGCACCGCTGAACCGGCGCATGGACGAAGCCACCGCCGCAGCCCTGGCGCTTGCCGCCACGCGCGACATCCGCCGCGAGTGGGGACTGCGGCCCATCATCAATGCATCCGGCACCATGACCGTGCTCGGTGCGTCCATCATGGTCCCGCAGGCGGTGGCGGCCATGGCGGCGATCGCCGGCGAGTTCGTTGAAATCGAGGCGCTGCACGACGCCGCCAGCCAGTTGGTGGCGGATGCCACCGGCGCCGAGGCCGGTTTCATCACCGCCAGCTGCGCCGCCGCCATCACGCTGGGCGTGGCCGCCTGCATGACCGGCGAGCGCCTGCTGGCGATTGAAAGGCTGCCCGATGCCGCTGGCCTGAAGAACGAGGTGATGGTGCAGTTCGGCCATATGGTCGGGTATGGCGCCTCCCTGCAACAGAGCATCGCCATGACCGGCGCGCGCGTCGTTCCGGTGGGCACGGTCAGCATGGCGCGCGACTACCAGTTGCAGGAGGGCATCACCGAGCAGACCGCCTGCGCGGTGTTTGTGATCTCGCACATGACCGTGCAGTACGCAATGCTGGCGCTGGAAGATGTGTGCCGGATCTGCCATGCCAGGGGTGTACCTGTGATCGTCGACGCCGCGTCGGAATACGACCTGCGCGGTTTCCTGCGCCGTGGCGCGGATCTGGTGGTCTACAGCGGCCACAAATTCCTCGGCGGGCCCACCAGTGGCATCGTCGCCGGCCGGCGCGCCCTGGTGCGTGCAGCCAGGCTGCAAAACCGCGGCATCGGGCGCGGCATGAAGGTCGGCAAGGAGAGCATCGCCGGTGTCATGGCCGCATTGCAAGCCTGGCAACAGCGTGACCATGCAGCGATTCGTGCGCGCGAAGAAGAGGCGCTGGCCCTGTGGCAGCAGGCGCTGCAGGGGCAGGCGCACCTGTGCACCGTCCTCGTGGACGACCCGACCGGCAACCCGCTGCGGCGCCTGCGCGTGTTTGTGGCGGCCGGCGCGGCCCGCAGTGCCCGCATATTGGCCGACGCGCTGGCGGCCGGCGATCCACCCGTGATGGTGCGGGACTACCAGACCGACCTGGGCTACTTTGACCTGGACCCGTGCAACCTGCATGCCGGGGAGGCGCAAA
>JANMKM010000064.1:0-3987 GCA_031372035.1 Rhodoferax sp.
CCATGGAATGCGCCAGGCTGGTGGCAAACAGACCCGCGGCAATGCACAGCATGCCGGCGCAGCAGACGGCGCGCGCGGGCCGAAGCGGTCCGCCAGCATGCCGCCGCCAACACCCAGCACAAAGTAGATCAGTCCGCACAGGCCGAACACCAGCGACACATCCGCGCGCCGGGCTGCGAACTCGCCGGCAAAGGACCCAAAGAAAGCGGCAAAGGAGTAGGCCACGCCAAAGATGACAGCCATGCTGAAGAAGGCGCCCCAGACCACAACCCAGGCATAGCGTGGCTCGTTCATGTGCGGGCCAGTCCAGCAGGGGCCCAACGCGCGGCGACGTCGCGGCTAGAACATTCCATGCAGCTCAAGGAAGGTCAATCTGCGGTTGTCGAAGTTGTTCTGCGGGATGCCGCCATGGCGACGGATGCCCGCGCGCAGCTGGATGAACGCGATCGGCGTGTATTCGTAGACAAAGCTGTAGCGCACCTTGTGGTCGTGCGACACCTGCAGATCAGGGTCGAGGAATTCGCTGGTCAGCTTGACGTTGTGTCCTTGGCGGAGCAGCCAGTTCGCTTCCAGCAGGGCTCCCAGCTGGCGCCGCCGGCCTAGCGGATAGCCATCGTCGTCGACCAGATCGACTTCGCCCAGCCAGGTCACCGGGCCGGTGGTGGTTCCGGCGAACAGGCCATAGGCCTGGCGGTTGCCGGCACTGGAACGGACCTGGGCTGCAGCCGCGCCGACCCGACCCCAGGGTTGCAACCATACCAGCTGGCCGGTGACTTGGTGACCAGTGACAGGCCCCTTGTTGCCGGGGCCATTGCTGTAGACCAACTGGGCCGACCAGTCTGGCAGTTCCAGACCCAACTCGACGCCTTTGTCCGGCACCGTCATGCTGATGCCACTGAGTTGGCGTACGAAAGCCGAACTGTCCTGCAAGCGCCAACCGAAGGGCAGATAGAACTGGCCGAGCTTTGCATGCATGCCCAAGCCTGGCGCGGACAGGCGCGCATAGGCCTCCCTGCGTTCCGCCTTGGCGGGAGCCATGTCCTGGTCGACATAGAAGCCCAAGCGGTCGGCCAGCAACTGCACGTCCGCATAGAGCCGCAGGTGTTCGGTGCCGGATATGCGCTGGGTGGGCTGCGCGGTCACCTTGGTTTGGGTGGAGGCAGTGCGGAAGTCGCCGCCCACGCGCAACATGCCGGCAAAACCACCGGACCATCCTGACAATGCGTCGGGCAGCTGGTTGGCGGGAATCGCAGACTGTGAGTAGGCCAACCCCGCAGCACTGCGCAGGCCGCCACCCGTGGGATTCACGTGGCAGGCAATGCAATGGAGACCGGAGCGTACAGCCAGATAGGGCTCAGCCTGGCAAACTGAAGACAGACTCGTCAGCAGCAAGACCAGCACCAGCATCAAGCTGCGGTGCGGGAGCAGCGCCGTCCTGGCGTGCTGCCGGTTCATGGCCTGGCTCCGTTGCTGATCCACTGCCGGATCGTCGCGATGGCCGCCGCGTCAAGGTAGGGTCCGCCGTAGGGCATGCGCTCGCCCACTGCCGCGTGGCCCTCGATCTTCTGCACCAAATAGCTGTTGTCAGGGTCGCCCGGAGCCACACGCTGGAGAGACGGCACCTCGCTGCTGGAGACACCCACCAGCAGCGCAAAGCTGTTCCCGGCATCCAGCCGCAGTCCTTCCGGCGCGCCGCCGCCGGAATGGCAGACCGAGCAGATTGGTGTGAACACATGTGACTGCACGGAGCCAAAAGTGGGCGTCAAGGGACCACCTGGGTCTTCGCCCTCGCCCAGTGGTCGGCCATTGCTGTCCAGGCCGCTGCCGCTGCCGCCGCCACAGCCGGGAACCAGGGCGACCGCCAGACACAGGATGCTGAAAATTTTCCGGGACTTCTTCATTACGCCCTCCGAAAGTCGAGCCATGGGTCGTCGCCCTTGTCTGTTACGCCGGTCTGCCCGCGGGAGCGTCCGCAGGACTACACGTTGATGATCGACACCGAGCGCGTGTTGAGGTAGGCCTCCAGCGCCTCCGGGCCGCCTTCGGAGCCGTAGCCCGAATCCTTCAGGCCGCCGAAGGGCATTTCGGGCCTGGGCGCGGCCGGCTGGTTGATCCACAGCATGCCGACCTCGACCCGCTGCGACAGCGCATGGGCGTACTTCAGCGAGCGGGTGAAGGCGTAGCCGGCCAGGCCATAGGGCAGGCGGTTGGATTCGGCAATGGCCTCGTCCAGGGTGTTGAAACTGCGCACCGCCGCCATGGGGCCGAAGGGCTCGTCGTTGAAGACCTTGGCGTCCAGCGGTACGTCGGTCAGCACCGTGGGGGCAAAGAAGTTGCCGGCCTCACCGATGCGTGCGCCACCGGCTGCCAGCGTGGCGCCGCGGCTGACCGCGTCCTGGGTGAACTCGGCCATCGCCGTCATGCGCCGCGGGTTTGCCAGCGGCCCCATCTGGATGCCTTCGGCCTGGCCGTCACCAACCTTCAAGGTTTGCGCCTGTTTCGTCAGCGCCGCGACAAAGTCGTTGCGGATGCTCTCATGCACCAGGAAGCGGGTGGGTGCAATGCAGACCTGGCCGGCATTGCGGAACTTGGCACCGCCCGCGGCCTTGACTGCCAGTTGCACGTCGGCATCCTCGGCCACGATCACCGGGGCGTGGCCGCCGAGTTCCATGGTGACGCGCTTCATGTGCTGCCCGGCCAGCCCCGCCAGCTGCTTGCCCACCGGGGTGGAGCCGGTGAAGGTGATCTTGCGGATCACCGGGTGCGGGATCAGGTAGTTCGAGATCTCGGCCGGATTGCCGTAGACCAGACCGAGCACGCCGGGTGGCAGGCCGGCGTCGGCAAAGGCCTGCACCAGCGCTGCCGGCGCAGCCGGGGTTTCCTCCGGTGCCTTGACCAGCATCGAGCAGCCGGTGGCCAGCGCTGCCGAGAGCTTGCGCACCACCTGGTTGATCGGGAAGTTCCAGGGCGTGAAGGCCGCCACCGGGCCTACCGGGTCCTTCAGTACCAGCTGCCGCGCCGTCAGGCTTCGCGCCGGCACCACGCGGCCGTAGACGCGCATGCCTTCCTCGGCAAACCAGACGATGATGTCGGCGGCAAACAGGGTCTCGCCCTTGGCCTCGGCCAGCGGCTTGCCCTGCTCCTGCGTCAGCACGCTGGCAATGTCACCAGCGCGCTCGCGCAGCAGGTTGGCGGCGCGGCGCATGATCTTGCCGCGCTCCACGGCCGCCACATTGCGCCAGGTGTCGAAGCCGCTTTGCGCCGCTGCCAAGGCCAGATCCAGATCCTTGATGGATGCATGGGCCACGCGGCCGATTTCCTTGCCGGTGGACGGGTTGAACACCGCCAGCGTGCGGCCGTCGAGTGCGTCCTGCCACTTGCCGGCAATGAAGAGTTGGGTATTGGGGTAGTTCATGGTGTCTCCTGCTTCGGGGTGAAGAGCTACTGTACCCCCAAGCAGTTGGAGAGCCATGTTGGGTTCAGCTTCATTTTATGGTAATTTGATGCTCATTTGATGTTTTGATGTCAGTCTGCTAAAATGCCCGCATGCGCACCACCCTGGCTGTAGATGACGATGTTTTTGCATTTGCGCGAGCGCATGCGCAGCGCGAGCGCATATCCATTGGTCAGGCGATCTCACGTTTGGCGCGTGATGGGATCCGTGCACAGGGCGCGCCACGCGCCAGAGCAGCATTGCCGACGAGTAAATTCGCCTTGTTGCCGGCGCGCACCGAGATCATCACCACAGAACACGTGCGTGACCTGATGGACCAGGAAGGCATCTGAATCTTGCGTCACCTGCTGGACGTGAATGTGTGGGTTGCGTTGCTGGACGAGGCCCATGTGCATCACGCTCAGGCCTTGGCATTTGTTCAACGGCGCAAAGTCCAGATAGCTACCTGCCCGCTGGTCGAGAATGGTGTCATCCGGGTCCTGAATCTACCGGGCTACAGCCAATACGGCCCGGTTGGCTTCGAGCCTGTCCGG
>JANMKM010000185.1:0-2796 GCA_031372035.1 Rhodoferax sp.
AAATTGGTCAGCCAAGCACTGGTTCGGTCCACGCCATCGCGCATTGGTCTCGGATGCACTGCTTGTTAAAGGTATATCCCGGGCATTCCTGTTGCGCCACATGCGGTTGGTGCGGCTTTGAGTAGGCAAAACGCGTGTCGAATCTGGTTTTTCGCTTCGCGACCGTCCAAGGTCACAACATTCACTGGTTTCTGCGGCGAAACTGCTCCGTAACGCCGGGCCAATTGGGCCTGTTGTATCTGTCCTTGTGCGTGCTCTCCCTGGGCATCGGGTTGGTGTTCTGGATGCATGGTGCAACCCTGGTGCTGCCCTTTGCCAGCCTGGAACTGTTGGGCGTGGGTATTGCCTTTCTGGTGTATTCACGCCACGCCACCGATGGCGAAAAGATCTATCTGCATGGCGCCCAGTTGGTGGTCGAGCTGGAAAACGGCGGCAAACTGGAGCGTCAGGAGTTTCGGCGCGAGTCGGTGCGGGTTGAACCGCGGTTTGATGACCGCTCGCTGATCGAGGTGTCGGGCCAGGGGCGCTCGATCAATGTCGGGCGCTATGTGCGGCCCGAATTGCGTCCGGTGCTGGCCCGTGAAATCAGAATGGCGCTACGGGGCGCGTGAGTGGCTGGCGCGGTGTATGCGCGGCCTGCAGGCACAGGTTCGCCGTGGCCGAATCGGATTTGATTGAGGTAAATTAGACGTGAACATGATGAAGAGCATTTCAACCAAGCTGGCTGGCGCGTTCATGACCGTGGCAGCCTGGAGCAGCAGTGGCGCACTCACCCTGGCCCATGCGGTCAACGACCTGCCGGGCGGACCGGCGGTCAACCAGCTCAACCTGCACCCGGCCGTGACCCGGATCGCCCATGAGCAGGCCTGGCTGCACTGGTTCATGATGATCCTGTGCACTGCCATCTTTGTGGCCGTGTTCGGCGTCATGTTCTATTCGATCTGGAAGCACCGCAAGTCGGTCGGGCACAAGGCCGCCAACTTCCACGAGTCCGTCACCGTGGAAATCATCTGGACCATCGTGCCCTTCATCATCGTGATCCTGATGGCCCTGCCGGCCACCAAGGTGATCGTCGCCATGAAGGACACCACCAATGCCGACCTGACTATCAAGGCTACCGGCTTCCAATGGAAATGGGGTTACGACTACCTGCAGGGAGAAGGCGAAGGCATCGGTTTTGTCTCCACGCTCGACGCCACCCACCGTGCCATGTCCAACAATGGTGGCAAGGCGGCGGACGGCTCCGCCGCACCGGACGACTACCTGCTCAAGGTTGACAACCCGCTGGTGGTGCCGGTGGACAAGAAGATCCGCATCATCACCACCGCCAATGACGTGATCCACGCCTTCATGGTGCCGGCCTTCGGCATCAAACAGGACGCCATCCCCGGCTTCGTGCGCGACACCTGGTTCCGGGCCGAGAAGACCGGCGATTTCTACGGCCAGTGCGCCGAACTCTGCGGCAAGGAACACGCCTACATGCCGATCCACGTCAAGGTGGTGTCCGCCGCCGATTTCAGCAAGTGGGTGGAGGGCGAAAAGAAGAAGATGGCCGCGAAGCTGGATGACCCGACCAAGGTCTGGACGGCTGCGGAAATCACCCAGCGTGGCGAGAAGGTGTATGCCGCCAATTGCGCCGCCTGCCACCAGCCCACCGGCAAGGGCGCGGGCCCGATCAAGCCGTTGGAGGGCTCGGCCGTGGTGCTCGACGCCGACAAGGGCAAGCAGATCGCGATTCTGCTCAACGGTCAGAACAACGGTGCCATGCCGGCCTGGAAGCAGCTCAGTGACACTGACATTGCGGCGGTGATCACCTATACCAAGAACAACTGGTCGAACAAGACCGGCCAGCTGGTGCAGCCGGCCGAAGTTCTGGCGGCGCGCAAGTAAGTACCGTCGTCGCCACAGCAGTCACAGCATTGAGAAGGAAACCCGGATGAGCGCCGTTCTAGACCATCACGACCACGCATCGCACGACGAGCACCATGACCACGCGCCCACCGGTTGGCGGCGTTGGGTCTATGCGACCAACCACAAGGACATCGGCACCCTGTACCTGCTGTTCAGCTTCACGATGCTGATCGTGGGTGGCATCCTGGCGCTGCTGATCCGCGCCGAGCTGTTCCAGCCCGGGCTGCAACTGGTGAACCCCGAGCTGTTCAACCAGCTCACCACCATGCATGGCCTGATCATGGTGTTCGGCGCCATCATGCCTGGCTTCGTTGGCTTCGCGAACTGGATGGTGCCGCTGCAGATCGGCGCTGCCGACATGGCTTTCGCCCGCATGAACAACTTCAGCTTCTGGCTGCTTATTCCGGCCGGCCTGATGCTGGTGGGATCGTTCTTCATGCCTGGTGGCGCTCCGGCAGCAGGCTGGACGCTGTATGCGCCGCTGACGCTACAGATGGGCCCGAGCATGGACGCCGGCATCTTCGCCATGCACATCCTGGGTGCCAGCTCGATCATGGGCTCGATCAACATCATCGTCACCATTCTGAACATGCGTGCTCCCGGTATGACGCTGATGAAGATGCCAATGTTCAGCTGGACCTGGCTGATCACAGCCTACCTGCTGATCGCCGTGATGCCGGTGCTTGCTGGCGCCATCACCATGACACTGACGGATCGGCATTTCGGCACCACTTTTTTCAACCCCGCTGGTGGTGGTGACCCGGTGATGTACCAGCATATCTTCTGGTTCTTCGGCCACCCCGAGGTCTACATCATGATCCTGCCGGCTTTCGGCATCATCAGCCAGGTGGTGCCGGCGTTCGCGCGCAAGCGGCTGTTCGGCTA
>JANMKM010000279.1:0-6274 GCA_031372035.1 Rhodoferax sp.
CGAGGCGCGCCACATCGAGGAACTCCGCCGCGACCTGCTTGACATGGCGCGTTGCTACGGCTACGAGCTGGTCATGCCACCCATGCTGGAGCATCTGGAGTCGCTGCTGACGGGTACCGGCGAAGCGCTGGATCTGCAGACCTTCAAGTTGGTGGACCAGCTTTCCGGGCGCATGATGGGCCTGCGCGCTGACACCACGCCACAGGTGGCACGCATCGACGCGCATCTGCTCAATCGCAAGGGTGTTGCGCGCCTGTGCTATTGCGGGCCGGTGCTGCATACCCGTCCGGACAAGCCTGACGCCAGCCGCGAGCCGTTGCAGTTCGGCGCCGAGATCTACGGTCACGCGGGGCCCGAGGCCGATCTGGAAGCGTTGTTGCTGGCGCTGGACTGCCTCAGGGTGGCGCAGGTTGCGTCTCCCGGCGTTGACCTCGCCGATGCCCGCATTGTCAATTGCCTGCTCGAAGGCCTGGCGCTCGGACCGGCGGCGCTGGCCGAACTGCACACCGCCCTGGCGACCAAGGATGTCAGCGAATTGCAGCGCCTCACCCGTGGTTTTCCCCCTGCCTCGCGCAATGGTCTGCTGGCACTGATCGAGCTGTATGGCGACGCACCGGTACTGGTCGAGGCACAAAAGTGCCTGCCGGACGTGCCGCGGGTGCGCGAAGCGTTGTCGAATCTGAAGTGGCTGGCCAGCCACCTGGGTACGACCCGGGTGACCTTTGACCAGGCCGATCTGCGCGGCTACGCGTACTACAGTGGTGCCCGGTTTGCAATTTACGCGCCGCGCGCCAGCAATGCCCTGGTGCGGGGCGGTCGCTACGACGAGGTGGGTGCCGTATTTGGCCGCAATCGCCCGGCCGTTGGCTTCAGCCTGGATGTGAAGGCGCTGGTGGCCAGCGTCGAGCCGCGTCCCTTGCGGGCGGCCATACGTGCGCCCTGGGGTGAGGAGCCGGCCCTGCGCGACGCCATTGAACGGCTGCGCAGCCACGGCGAGATTGTGGTCTGCGTTCTGCCGGGACATGAAAGCGAAGTTGACGAGTTTCACTGTGACCGTGAGCTGGTTGCGGTACAGGGCCATTGGGCTGTCCAAGCCATTTGAAAAGAAGTGACATGAACGCAACAAAAGGACGCAATGTCGTCGTGGTTGGTACCCAATGGGGTGATGAAGGCAAGGGCAAGCTGGTGGACTGGCTGACCGAAAGCGCGCAGGGCGTGGTGCGGTTCCAGGGCGGACACAATGCCGGCCATACGCTGGTGATCAACGGCGTCAAGACCGCGCTGCACCTGATTCCCAGCGGCATCATGCGTCCGGGTGTGAAGTGCTACATCGGCAACGGTGTGGTGCTGTCCGCCGCCAAGCTGCTGGAGGAGATCGAGGGCCTGGAGCGCGTTGGTGTGGAAGTGCGTTCACGGCTACGCATCAGCGAGGCTTGCCCGTTGATCCTGCCATTTCATGCGGCCCTGGACGTGGCGCGCGAACTGGCGCGCGAGAAGGGCGGCAACGCCCGCATCGGCACCACAGGGCGGGGCATCGGCCCGGCCTACGAAGACAAGATCGGCCGGCGTGCCCTGCGGGTGCAGGACCTGAAGTATCCGCAGCGCTTCGCCGAACGCCTGCGCGAGTTGCTGCGCCTGCACAACCACGTCCTCACAACGTTTCTGGACGCGCCTGCGATCGGCTTCGACAGCGTGTATGCAGAGGCGATGCAGCATGCCGAGTTGCTGCGCCCGATGATGGCCGACGTATCGCGGGAACTGAACGAGGCCCACGACCGGGGAGCCAATCTGTTGTTTGAAGGTGCCCAGGGCACGCTCCTCGATGTCGACCATGGCACCTATCCGTACGTCACGTCGAGCAACTGTGTTGCCGGCAACGCCGCGGCCGGCTCGGGCGTGGGGCCGGGCATGCTGCACTACGTCCTGGGCATCACCAAGGCCTATTGCACCCGGGTTGGCGGCGGCCCGTTCCCGACCGAACTGGACTGGGAGACGCCGGGAACACCGGGCTACCACATGAGTACCGTCGGCGCCGAAAAGGGCGTCACCACCGGGCGCTCGCGCCGCTGCGGCTGGTTTGACGCGGCGCTGCTCAAGCGCTCGGCCCAGGTCAATGGCCTGTCCGGTCTGTGCATCACCAAGCTCGATGTGCTCGATGGCCTGAAGGAACTGCTGCTGTGCACCGGCTATGTGCTGGACGGCGAGAGCATCGACATCCTGCCCCTGGGTGCGGACGAGATCAGCCGCTGCCAGCCGGTCTACGAGACGCTGGAGGGCTGGAGCACCAGTACCGTGGGCATCACCCAGTACGACCGTCTGCCGGTGAGCGCCCGCCTGTACCTGCAGCGCATCGAACAGGTCACCGGTGTGCCGATCCATATGGTGTCCACCAGCCCGGACCGGGACCACACGATTATGATGCGCCATCCTTACCTGGCAGACTGAAGCCCGGTCTCGCCGAGCGGGCCGCCGCGCCAGCTTGGCGAGCGGCCCAGCCATCACAACCTGGAGCGAATCGATGTTGACAGAAGACGGCAAGCACCTGTACGTCAGCTATGACGAATACCACAACCTGATCGAAAAGCTGGCGATCAAGATCCACCAGTCCGGCTGGCACTTCGACACCATCCTGTGCCTGGCCCGCGGTGGCATGCGTCCGGGCGATATCCTGTCGCGGGTTTTTGACAAGCCGCTGGCGATCATGTCTACCAGCTCCTACCGGGCCGACGCCGGCACGATCCAGGGGCACCTGGACATTGCCCGCTACATCACCACGCCCAAGGGTGAAATCGCCGGGCGCGTGCTGCTGGTCGATGACCTGGCGGACTCCGGCCATACGCTGAACGCCGTGATCACCTTGCTCCGGAACAGCTACACCCCGATTACCGAATTGCGCAGTGCCGTGATCTGGACCAAGGCGCTGTCCACCTTCTCGCCGGACTACTCGGTGGAATACCTGCCCACCAATCCCTGGATCCACCAGCCCTTCGAAAGCTACGATGCCCTGGGGCCGGAGCAACTGCTGCAGAAGTGGAGCGTCTGAGGACGGCGAGCAGGCATGCAAGATCCCAGCACCGCATTGATTCACCACGCTTACGAGCCGCCAACCGGTTTCGGAGCACCGCAGCCGGGGGTGTACAAGGCTTCGACGGTCATTTTTCCGAACGTCCATGCCATGCGCAACCGCGACTGGAAGGACAAATCCGGCTACACCTACGGGCTGCATGGCACCCCAACCACTTTCACGCTGGAAGAGCGGCTCTGTGCGCTCGAAGGCGGGTTGCACTGCGTGCTCCTGCCCAGCGGACTGGCGGCGATTGCCAACGTGGCGCTGGCCTTCCTGAAGTCGGGCGACGAAGTGCTGATTCCGAATAACGCCTATGGGCCCAACAAGGCGCTGGCGCAGGGCGAGTTGCGCGACTGGGGTATCACCCATGGGTTCTACGACGCGATGAATCCGGCCGATCTGGCGACCAGGATCACTCCCCGGACCCGCCTGGTCTGGCTGGAGGCCGCCGGCTCGGTGACCATGGAATTCCCGGACCTGTGCCAGATGGTTCGGATCTGCAAGGCTGCAGGCGTACTCTGTGCCCTGGACAACACCTGGGGTGCCGGGCTGGCCTTTCGGCCCTTTGATCTGACTCCCGGCAGCGACGCACCGCTCGGGGTAGACATTTCGGTCCACGCCCTGACCAAGTACCCCAGCGGCGGCGGCGACGTGCTGATGGGCAGTGTCATGACCCGTGATCCGCTACTGGCCCGTAGCATCAAGCTGACCCGCATGCGCTTGGGGTTTGGGGTCGGTGGCAACGACGCCGAGAGCGTGCTGCGTTCCCTGCCCAGCATCGCCCTGCGCTACCAGGCCCACGACCGTGCTGCCCGTACTTTGGCGCATTGGTTGCAGGGACGACCTGAGATTGCGCAGGTGCTGCATCCGGCGCTTCCGCAGGCACCCGGACATGCACACTGGCGTGCGCTGTGCGGTGAGCAGCTGGGCGCGGCAGCGGGTCTGTTCAGCGTGATCTTCCAGCCGCAATTCAGCGCAGCCGAGGTTGACGCCTTCTGTGATGCCCTGAGCTTGTTCGAACTCGGTTACAGCTGGGGCGGGCCCATGAGCCTGGTCGTGCCCTACGACCTGGGCACCATGCGTGAGACCTGGCCGCAGCACTTGGCGCGCGGCATTCTGGTGCGTTTTTCCATTGGCCTGGAGTCGGTGGCCGATCTGCAGGGCGATCTTCAGTCTGCGCTGGAAAGTGCCCTCGGCTGATCGTGTCAAAATAGTGCACAACGGGCTCCAGGCTGCGGCTGCAAACTGGTAGAGTCATTCCCATATCCTGAAAGCACACTTTGGCAACACCCAATTACGGCTACGAAAAGCGCCAGAAAGAACTGGCGAAGAAGCGCAAGAAGGAAGACAAGGCCAAGCACAAGGCAGAGCGCAAGGTGGGTGGCCCCGGTGACGACCAGCAAACGCAGGACGGCAACGATCCGACCCTGCCGCCAAGCAGCCCGGCCCCGGGCTGAGCCCTTTCCCGGCAGGAACAGCGCTACAGCCCTGGGTTCCGCTCAGGTGCTGGTTTTCCCAGAATTTCAACCGCAAGATCGTTGAAATCCCGCATGGAATAAGCGCGGAGTGCTATCGTTTCTGAAGCGCCGAAGTGCTGGAAGTTGCGTTCCATCGACTGCCGGTAGACCGGGTCATAGTGCAGCGTCAGCAGTTCACGTACCACCGGCTCGAGCTTGCCGGCGCGCACAGCGTCTTTCCATGACTGCACCGTCGCCTTACCCCGGATCTCGCTCAGGGCGTCGAGGCGGTCACAGAACTGCTCGGTGTTGCGGACAAAGAAGTCGTAATCTTCCAGCAGCATCGCCACGCGTTGTGCGTCGGGCAGCTGCAACTGCAAGCAGCCGCTGGCGCGCATGCGCTGGATCAGCGCCTCCGGCACGGCCAGATTGCCGATCTTGCGGCTTTCACTTTCAACAAAGACCGGCCGCGCCGCGTCGAAGGTCCGCAATGCCTGCCATACCAGGGTCTCAAAGCCCTTTTGCGACGGTTGCGGCTGGCCGGGAATCGCGCCCAGCACCGAGCTGCGGTGGTTGGCCAGTGCCTCCAGGTCCAGCACCTGCGCACCCTGCGCCTGCAGTGCCTGCAGCAATCGCGTCTTGCCGGAGCCGGTGGTGCCGCAGACAACGCGCAGGGTCAGCCTGCCGACCAGAAGGGGTATGGCGTCGATCACGGCGCGACGAAAGGCCTTGTAGCCGCCGTCGACCAGCGTTGCGCGAAAGCCGATCTGGTCCAGGATCAATGCCAGCGCGCCGCTGCGTTTGCCGCCGCGCCAGCAATAGACCAGCGGTCGCCAGTCCTTTGGCTTGTCGATGATTTCGCGTTCGATGTGGGCCGCGATATTGCGCGCCGCCATCGCGGCACCGCGCTTGCGGGCCTCAAAGGCGTTGACCTGCTTGTAGATCGTGCCGATGTTGCGGCGTTCCTCGTTGTTGAGCGTTGGCCAGTTCACCGCACCGGGCAGCCGGTCCTCCAGATATTCGTCCTCACTGCGGGCATCGATGACGCAATCAAAGCTGTCCAGCCGCGCCAGCAGTTCTGCCACGGGCAGCACACCGACGCTCATGGCAACAGTTTCTTGAGTTCCGGCCAGACGTTGTCGAGCATGGTCGGATGCGCTTCCTCGGAGGGGTGGATACGGTCGCGCTGGAACAGCCGGGTCGGGTCCGGGCCGTCGGCAATGCCCTTGAGCAAAAAGGGCACCAGGCCAGCCTTGTGCTTGCGCGCCACATCCACGAAGCTGTTGGCAAAGCGCTGGCCGTAGTCAGCGCCATAGTTCGGTGGCACCTGCATGCCTACCAGCAGCACGCGGGCACCGGCTTTCTGTGCTGCCTGTGTCATCCGGGCCAGGTTGTCCTGCGTCATCGGCAGTGGCAAGCCGCGCAACGCGTCATTGCCACCCAGTTCAATCACGACCAGATCCGGTCGGTGTTGGGTCAGCAGGGCGCCGAGGCGGGAGCGCCCGCCTGAGGTGGTGTCGCCACTGATACTGGCGTTGATGACGCGCGCCGCAAGCTTCTCCTGTTGCAGGCGCTGTTCCAGCAGTGCCACCCAGCCGCTGCCGCGTTTGAGGCCATACTCGGCGCTGAGCGAATCGCCCAGCACCAGGATCGTCACCGGCGGCCGCGCAGTCGCGGTGCCGGCGAGGGCCAGCGCCAGCGGGCCGGCAAGGACCAGGCGGCGCCGCACCAGAAAGGGTTTCATGTCAGA
>JANMKM010000293.1:0-24351 GCA_031372035.1 Rhodoferax sp.
TTCGGAGGTCAGGCGCGCGTCCCAGACCCACCAGGTGCCCCAGGTCGGCTTGCCCCACAGTGCGCCAGTCCACAGCGCCAGGAAAGTGAACAGCGCGCCGGTGGGTGCCAGCGCGCGGGCATACATCGATGCCAGCCGGGCATTGAGCATCCAGCCCCAGGCAGCCCAGAACGCCATCACCAGGTAGATCAGCATCGACATCCAGGCGGCAGGCACGTGGATGAAGATGATGCGGTAGGCGTCGCCCTGCTGGAAGTCGGTGGGGGCGATGGCAAAGCCGGTGTACAGGCCGGCCAGCGCAAACAGCACGGCCGTGGCCCAGAACCAGGGGATCATGGTGCCGGCCAGGGCGTAGAAGCGCGACGGTGCGGCAAAGGTGGTCAGGCGCAGGTTCATGGCGGGTTCAATCGAGCGAGATGCGCAGCGCTGCGGCAGTGGCCAGCGGTGCCCCCAGCAGGGTCACGATCAGCAGTGCGCCGAGCAGCGACAGATGGGCCTGTGGTGACAGGCCGCTGTCCTGCGCCACCACGGCGCCGGTACCGAAGATCAGTGTTGGCACGGTCAGTGGCAGCACCAGCAGGAACAGCAGTGCGGCGCCGCTGCGCAGCCCCAGCGTCAATGCCGCGCCCACGGCACCCAGCAGGCTCAGGATCGGCGTGCCCAGCAACAGGCTCAGGGCCAGGAACGCGATGGCGCCGCTGTGCATGCCGAACAGCACACCGATCAGCGGTGCTGCCAGCACCAGTGGCACGCCGGAGCTGAGCCAGTGCGCCAGCACCTTGCCCAGGACGATCAGGAACAGCGGTTGTGGCACCAGCAGCATCTGTTCCAGCGAGCCGTCCTGGTAGTCGCTGGCGAACATCTGCGTCACCGAGAGCATGGCCGCCAGCAGGGCGCAGACCCAGACCACGCCGGGAGCGATCTGGCGCAGCGTCTGCGGCTCCGGGCCGACGCCGATCGGGAACAGGCTGGCAGCCACGACAAAGAAGCCCAGCGGCAGCAGCGCCTCCGTGCGCCGCCGGCGCGCCAGCAGCAGGTCGCGCCGGGTCACGGCCAGCAGCACCCCAATCATGCGCGCCAGGGCTCAAGATCAAAAGCGGTGGCACCGTGCAGGTCCAGTGGCAGGTGGCTGGTCAGCAGCACGCTGCCGCCGCGTGCAGCATGCGCCTCGATCAGGCCGCCGAGCAGGGCCACGCTGGCGCTGTCCAGGGCGTCGAAGGGTTCATCCAGCAGCCAGGTACGCGGTGCATCGTCCAGCGCCAGCCGCGCCAGGGCGCCGCGCCGGCGCTGGCCCTGCGACAGCGTGCGTACCGGCGCATCACGGCGCGAGCCCAGACCCAGTTGATCGATGGCAGTGCGAGCGCGCGCCTGCGCGTGGGGCACTTCCTGCAGGCCGGCCAGGAAGGCCACGGCTTCGGTCAGGCTGAGGTCGTCCTTCAGGGCGTTGGCATGTCCGATATAGAGCAGTTGCTGAGCGCCGTTGCGCTGCATCGGCAGCCCGTCCCAGGTCACGCTGCCGGCAGCGGGCGCCGACAACCCGGCCAGGATCCGCAGCAGGCTGGTCTTGCCGCTGCCGTTGGTGCCACGCAGCCAGGTGATCGAGCCTGGCGGCAGGTCCAGATCGAGCTTGTGAAACAGCATGCGCCGGCCGCGCCGGCAGGCCAGGTCACGGCCCCCGAGCGTGCCTGCGCGGCATCGCGCCGGCACGTGCTGCCGCGCGTCTGCGCCTGTCGCCGGGGCCGGCTCACTCATCATCTTCCTCATTGTGCTGTGGCGAAAACTGCGCCGGGTGCTGGGCCTTGCGCTGATCTGCAAACACACCCGTTTCGGGTGGAGCGCGCCATTGCGTTGGCCAGTTTGAGTTTAACCCACGGCCCCGTGGTGCCGGGGCGGTGGCCATGGCGCAATCGCAACGCCCGGGCGTTGCGATTGCCTGCCAAATTGACCTAGGTCAAACGCAGCCGAATCAGCGCCCATATCCCTGAGACATGCGGGGTCAACGGGAATAGGCTGGCGCCATGAGGGTTGTGACAAATTGTTCTGACGCGACGCGCGACCCCTCCCTGAACCTGAAAGACCACTGACATGTATGCGATTTCCCGAACCTCGAAACCCCTGGTTGCAGCCCTGTTTGTCCTGTTGCTCGGCGGCGCCAGCCTTCCGGTACTGGCGGTCGACATTGACGCCGATGCTGCCCAGGCCCTGGCCAAGAAGAACGATTGCTTCAAGTGCCACGCCATCGACAAGACCAAGAAAGGTCCGTCTTACAAGAAAGTGGCAGCCAAGTACAAGGGCAAGGCCGACGGCGAGGAGAAACTGATCAAGAACTTCACCACCGGCCCGAAGGTGAAGCTGGAGGACGGTACCGAGGAAGAGCACAAGGTCATCGACACCAAGGACATGAAGGCGATGAAGAACCTGGCGCAGTGGATCCTGGCCCAGTAGTTCAGGTCCTGCCATGACCCTGCCCCTTGCACCCTGTGCCGCCACTGGCGGTGCGACCCGGCAATTGCTGGTGCGGGGCATTCGCAGCCGGGCGCTGGCGCTGCTGTTGCTGGCTGCCACCGCCGGATTTGCAACGTCAGTCACCGCGGCCATTGCGCCGAAAGTTCCTTCCGTTGTGGCAACGCTCGACAACGCCACCTGCCTGGGCTGCCACGAAGGCAAGAAGGGCAAGCTGGAAGTCGCCACCCAGGATGGCGAAAAGCGCACCCTGCACAGTGTCAAGGACGACGCTTTCGGCAAGAGCGTGCATGCCAAGATGGCGTGCGTGGCCTGCCACACGGACCTGCTGGACACGGCGCTGCCGCACAGCAAGGGCGAGGCCAAGGCACCGGACTGTGCTACCTGCCACCAGGGCCTGTGGGACGAAGCCAAGGCAGCCGGCAAGGGCGCGGAAAAGCCGCGTCTGGAAACCGTGGCCAAGAACATCGAGGCCTACAAGAAGTCCTTCCATGCTGGTCCGGACAAGGACCACCCGGACCAGCCCAAGGCCGTCTGCACCCAGTGCCATGACACCCATGCCTTCCATGTGCCGGCCGACAAGCAGAGCCCGGCCTACGCCGAATGGCGGCGCGAGATCCCGGCGGCCTGCGGCTCCTGCCATGACGACCAGCTGGAGACCTTCAGCGGCTCGATCCACGGCAAGCAGCTGCTGGACAAGGCGAACAACAAGGCTCCCAGCTGCAACAGCTGCCACACCAGCCATGAGATCACCAACACCTCGCTGACGTCCTTCAAGTTGCTGGTCACCGAAGAATGCGGCAGCTGCCACAAGGACCGACTGGCCTCGTACCGCGACACCTACCATGGCCAGGTCAACAAGCTCGGCGGCGCCGAGACTGCCAAGTGCTACAACTGCCATGGTAGCCACGGCATCCTGCCCGACGAGGACCCGAAGTCCACGATCCATGCGGCCAATCGCCTGAAGACCTGCCAGTCCTGCCACGATGGCAAGAAGAAGCCCCTGGCCACGGCCGGCTTCGTGTCCTTCGGCCCGCATGCCAACAGCCATGACTTTGCCAAATACCCGCAGATGTGGCTCGCCACCAAGGGCATGCAGGCCCTGCTGATCTTCGTATTCGCCTTCTTCTGGGCGCATTCCGGCCTGTGGTACTACCGTGAATGGCAGGACCGCAAGCAGCGCCGTACTGTGCCGCACGTGCGCACCGAAGGCTTGAGCGACGACCGCAAGAAGTTCTTCCAGCGCTTCCCCGTGGGCTGGCGCATCGCCCACCTGGCCTTTGCCCTGATCACCATGACGCTGGTGCTCACCGGTACCTCGGCCCTGTTCTCGCACACGAGTTGGGCGCCGCTGGTGGCACAGGCCTTCGGCGGAGCCCGCGGCCTGGCGCTGATCCACCGCGTGGCCGCAGCCATGTTCGTCGGCATCTTCTTCATCCACTTCGTCTACGTGATGCAGCGCCTGCTGCGCAGCAAGACCTTCCGCTGGTTCGGCCCGGACTCGCTGATCCCGAACTGGAAGGACTTCCGTGACTGCTGGGGCATGTTCGTCTGGTTCGTGGGCAAGGGACCGAAGCCGCTGTTCGACCGCTGGGCCTACTTCGAGAAGTTCGACTACTGGGCGGTGTTCTGGGGCGTCACCATCATCGGCTCCAGCGGCATGATGCTGGCCTTCCCGACCGTGACCGCCAGCTTCCTGCCGGGCTGGGTGTTCAACGTCGCCACCGTGGTTCACGGCGAAGAGGCCTTCCTGGCTGCCGTGTTCCTGTTCACGGTGCATTTCTTCAACAACCACTTCCGGCCCGACAAGCTGCCGCCGCCAGACATCGTGATGTTCACTGGCACCCAGTCACTGGAAGAATTTCGCTCCGACCACCCGGCCCAATACCAGCGGCTGAAGGATTCGGGCGAATTGGAGAAGTACCTGGTGGATGGGCCATCGGTACCGATGGCGCTGGGCTCCAAGCTGCTGGGCCTGGTGCTGATCGCAGCCGGCCTGACGCTGCTGGTGCTGGTGATCAATGGATTCCTGAGTGGCATGCATTGACGTGCCGGCGACAAGAGCAAACGGGTTAGTCAACAGAAAGAGCAAGGGCTAGCAATATGACAACAAGGTCTGGATTCAAGAGGGGTTGGTTGGGTGCGCTGCAAGGCGCCATCCTGGGCGCAGCACTGCTGGCCGGCACGGCGCACGCGGCCGACGCCCCCAGTGCCAAGGACATCGTCCTCAATGGTGATGCCAAATGCACCAGCTGCCACGACGAGGCCGATTCGCCCGGTGTGCTGGCGATCGGCAAGACGCGCCACGGTGTGCGGGCCGACGGCCGCACGCCGAGCTGCACCAGCTGCCACGGCGACAGCACCCAGCATCTGGGCTACAAGGGCAAGGACAAGCCGCCCAAGCCGGACCGCACCTTTGGCAAGACATCGCAGACCAGCAACGAGGCCAAGAATGGCGCCTGCCTGAGCTGCCACCAGAAGGATGCCAAGCGTTCGCACTGGGAAGGCAGCGCGCACCAGACCAAGGATGTGGCTTGCACTTCCTGTCACGCGGTGCACACGGCGCATGACAAGGTGCGCGACAAGCGCACCCAGCCCGAGGTCTGCTATGCCTGCCACAAGGAGCAGCGCACGCAGATGAACCGGCCGTCGCACCACCCGGTACCGGAAGGCAAGATGGGTTGCTCGGATTGCCACAACGGCCACGGGTCCGTCGGACCGAAGCTGATGAAGCGCGACAGCGTGGTGGAGACCTGCTACACCTGCCACATGGAAAAGCGCGGCCCGTTCGTGCACAACCATGAGCCAGTGAGCGACGACTGCGGCAATTGCCACAACCCGCACGGCACCGTGGCCGAGAGCATGCTCAAAGTGCGCGCACCGTTCCTGTGCCACCAGTGCCACACACCGCATGGCGGCTTCATTCCGCAACTGCTCGGGGCCCAGGCGGCGCCGAACGCCGCAACCCAGTCGGGCAAGAGCACCACCAACCTGACGCAGGGCCGCAGCTGCCTGAATTGCCACACCCAGGTGCACGGCACCAACAACCCGGCGGTCACCAACCCGACGCCGCAGTTCAACTTCCGCTGAAGTTGGCACAAACCCGAAGTCAACCGTTCAAGAAAAAAGGTGATTCATCATGAACATCAATAACAGACACTTTGGTTTCAGGCCCACCCTGGTGAGCCTGGCGGTATTGACGCTCTGCGCCAGTGCCCAGGCGCAAGACAGCGACATTACGCAATACACCCGGCCGAGCAGCACGGTCAGCGTTGGCGTAGGCGCCATCAGCGGCGACGAGATCGCTCGCACGCTCAAGGGCCAGTACGACGGCCGGCGCAGCGACAAGTCCACGCTGGAGCTGGAGTTCGACATCAACCAGCGTGACGACGCCACCGGCACGTCGCTGATGTTCAAAGGCCGAAACCTCGGCCTGGACAACCGGGAAATGGGCATCTCCTATGAGCGCCAGGGCGACTGGAAGATCTCGGCCGACTATTCGGAGCTGGTAAGGCATGACCCGCGCACTGTCAATACCGGCATGACCGGTGTCGGCACCACCACGCCGACCGTGGTGCGGCTTGCGACACCCGGCACCGGCATGGACTACAACTTCCAGCTCAAGCGTGTCGGCATGGGCTTGTCGGGCGAAAAGTGGTTTGGTCCGAACCTTCAGTTCGAATTGAGTTTCAAGAATGAATCCAAGAACGGCGAGCGCCTGACCAGCAAGGGCTATGACTGCGCTGCCTATGTCTGCGCCGGCACCCAGAGCGCCACCAGCCAGAAATGGGCCTTGCTGATGATGCCCGAGCCGGTGGACAGCGCCATCCGCCAGATCGAGGCACGGCTGAACTACAACGCCAATGCGCTCAACATCAGCGCCGGTTACTACGGTTCGTTCTACACCAACGCCAACGGCAATATCAGCCCCACGGTGCCCAATACCCTGAACAATCCATTGGGTGTGCCTTCCACGCTGTTCCCGGCCGCAGCCGGCACCGTGATCGCCGGCGGCGGCACCAGCCTGCAGAACGTGCTGCAGATGCCCTATGCGTTGCCGCCTGACAACCAGGCGCACCAGTTCTACGTGTCGGGCAACTACCGCTTTGCACCGACTACCAACATGACGTTCAAGCTGGCGCGCACGCGCGCTACGCAGAACGAGAGCTTTGCCGCCAGCGGCCTGGCAGGAGCGCCGGCCGGCATAAGCAACCTGGGCGGCGAGGTGGACACCACCCTGATGCAGTTTGGCCTGACGATGCGGCCTATGCCAAAGCTCAGCTTGCTGGCCAATGTGCGCTACGAGAAGAAGGACGACAACACACCGTATGCCGACTACAACATCGAGGCCGGCACCTCCACCCCGGCCACTGTGCCGCCGAATACCAACCGCTTCTGGGAAAACTACCACGTCAATTCGAAGAAGCTCGCGGCCAAGCTGGAAGGCAGCTACCAACTGCCCGAGGCAATGCGGGTGACTGTGGGGCTGGACTACAGCACCCATGAGCGCCCGGTGCCGATCTCGATCACCGAGGAAGAACTGGCCGGTATTGGTGCCGTGCGCGCCAAGAACCAGGAGCAGGGCTACCGGCTGGAGTTGCGCCGCATGATGTCGGAAACCTTCTCTGGCGCCATAAGCTACAGCAACAGCAAGCGCACTGGTGGCGACTGGACCAGCCTGAGCACCAGTGCCGCCTTCGTGGCCGCCGGCCTGGGCTACGGCCAGACCGGTTCGGCCAGCCAGTTCATAGCACTCAACGCGGGCAATGCCTTTCCGATGTCGCTGGTGGACATGGACCGGGAGAAGGTCCGGTTGTCGGGCACCTGGACGCCCACGGAGAAGCTGGATGTGCAGCTGAGCCTGGAAGATGGCAAGGACCAGAACACCACGGACTTCAGCCCGGTGGCCCTGGGCAAGGGCTGGCGCCAGACCGTGAACCGGCACTACAGCCTGGATGCCAGCTACGCCATCTCCGACAACTGGCGCATCAACGGCTATGTGGCACAGGGCAACCAGAACCTGCAGATCAACCACAGCACCGGCTACATGCTGGACCTCAACACCCGCAGTGACGCCGTCGGCTTCGGCCTGAGCGGCAAGGTGTCGAGCAAGCTGGAAATCGGTGCCCAGGCCAGCTACCTGGATGACACCACCAAGTACGGTCTGGCCGCCTCACCCAGTGCCACCGGCGCAGCACCCAGTGCCGCGAACCTGGCGCAGGTGGCGATCGGCCTGCCCGATGTGCGCTACCAGACCACCAGCCTGAGCCTGTTCGGCAACTATGCGCTGGACAAGAAAGCCACGATCCGCATGAGCGTGGTGTACCAGAAGGCCAAGCTCGACGAGTGGAGCTGGAGCAACAACGGCACCAGCTTCGTCTACTCCGACAACACCACTGTCAAGCTCAACCCGGACCAGAGCAGCACCTTTGTGGGTGTTGCGTATGTTTATAGGTTCTAGCATCCTGAGACTTTGTGGGACGGACCAACCGTCCTGCAACATTGTGGGACAGACCAACGGACGCGCGCAGCGCCCTGTTGCTCTGTCCCCAACTGATCGTCTACCGACGTTGCGCCCGCCACCAACGCCGCATCGCCTCCAGCCGGCGCAGGCCCATGGCCCGGGCCGAACCCTTGAGCCTGGCGCCCGCCCGCCACACCGCGCTGGCGCGGTAGCGGGCGATCAGCGGGTCCTTGAAATCCTTCCAGCGCTGGTACAGCCGGGCGAACCAGCGCAGGCGCATCAGCGAAGGCTGGGTCAGCATGAACAGCCAGGCCACCACGGCCGTGCCCAGCACCTTGGCGCCCACCACCACCACCACGCCCAGAAATACATCGCCCTCGGCCAGCCAGTACAGAGCCAGCAGCTTGACCGGTATCAGCGCCAAGCCAGGAACCGACAGCAGCAGCAATGCCCAATAGGGCGGCAGCCGCCGGATCAGGCGCTCGATCCAGGCCCACAGCGGCAAGCGGCCCAGGCGGATGATCAGCCGGGCCAGCGGCTCCCAGCCCCACTCCTCGAAGATCAGCAGCAGCGCCGCCAGCGGCACCAGCGTGGCATTGAGCAGTGCAAGCAGCAGGCGTTTGAGCAGTTGCATCGGCTGCTAGTGTGCCTGAAGCCGCCAGGCACTCAAAATGAGAGCCAGAGCAGGCCACGAACCGCATGGATAAAGCGCGGAGCACTACTGATTTTGTAGTGCTTGAGCGCTCAGGGCGGCGTGCTCAGGCGCATCGTCAGCAGCAGCGAGCTGTCCTGCAGCGCCTCCAGCGCATGCGGCGCTCCGGCCGCCAGTAGGATGAAGTCGCCGGCGCGCATGCTGTGCCGCTTGCCGGCGGCGTCCAACACCACCTCGCCCTCCAGGCACTGGACTGTGATCTCGCCGGGAGCGCTGTGCTCGCGCATGGTCTTGCCCGCCAGCAGCACGATGCGGATCACTTCAAGCTGAGAAGACTTGATGATGGCGGTGGTGCGGGCCTGTTGTAACTGGTCGGCCAGCGGCAGTACGCTGACCATCGCGCCGGGGCTGGAGTGGGTCTGGGCCATGAGGGCCACCATAATCCCATTGACCGCGCGACGCAACCCCGCGGCAAGAGGAACCAGCCATGACCAGCCCCATCGAGACCCTGATCCGCAGCACCGTGACCAAGGGCGTGCTCAAGATCGCCGAATTTAACCGGGCCCGCATGCCCGCTCCCAAGGCACCGCACACCTTTCTCAGCGGCATCCACACGCCTATGACGCAGGAGCTGACGCTGGAGCAGCTGCCGGTGCAGGGCAGCATTCCTGCGGAGCTGGACGGCTGCTACCTGCGCAACGGGCCGAACCCGGTGACACCGCCGCACCCCGTGGCCTACCACTGGTTCACTGGCGACGCCATGCTGCACGGCGTGCGGCTGCAGGCCGGGCGGGCCTTGTGGTACCGCAACCGCTGGATCCGTTCGCGCGCAGTGAGCGCCGCGCTGGGTGAGCCCATGGCGCCGGGCCAGCGTGTCGATGGAGGCGACAACCCCAACACCAATGTACTGGGCCATGCCGGCAAGATCTGGGCGCTGGTGGAGGCCGGGGCCTGGCCGGTGGAAGTCAGTTCCGAGCTGCAGACCGTGGCGCACAACCCCTTCGAAGGCAGCTTGCGCGGCGCCTTCAGCGCGCATCCACACCGGGATCCAGCCACGGGTGAGATGCATGCCATCTGCTACCGCGCGACGGACCAGACCACCGTGCGCCACGTGGTGGTGACTGCAGACGGCAGGGTGCGGCGCGAGGAGGCCATTGCCGTGCAGCACGGCCCCAGCATCCACGACTGCATGATCACCGCGCGCTATGTACTGGTGTTCGACCTGCCGGTCACGTTCTCGATGAAGTTGCTGCTGGCCGGGCACAGCTTTCCCTACAGCTGGAACCCGCAGCATGCTGCCCGCGTCGGCCTGCTGCCGCGCGAGGGCCGGGGCAGCGACATCATCTGGTGCGACGTGGACCCCTGCTACGTGTTCCACCCCTGCAATGCCTTCGACATGGCGGACGGCCGGGTCACGGTGGACGTGGTGGCCCATGCCAGCATGTTTGCCCACAGCACCCAGGGTCCGGACTCCGACGTCACGGCCTTCGAGCGCTGGACCATCGACCCGGTAGCGCGACGGGTGCAGCGCCGCGTGGTGGACGGGCACCAGCAGGAGTTCCCGCGCTGTGACGAACGCTTGCTGGGCCAGCCTTACCGCTATGCCTATTGCGTGGCACTGTTGCCCGGCAGTTCAACCCTGCTGTCCGACACCCACCTGATCCGGCATGACCTGCAGACCGGCGAACGGGCGCTGCACCCGTTCGGTCTGCAGCGCCACCCGGGAGAGTTCGTGTTCGTGCCGCGCAGTGCGGACGCCGCCGAGACGGAGGGCTGGCTGATGGGGCTGGTGGTGAACATGGCCAACCAGAGCACCGACTTCGTGATCATCAACGCGCAGGACTTCACGGGCGCACCGCAGGCCGTGGTGACGCTGCCGCACCGCGTGCCACCGGGCTTTCACGGCAACTGGGTGCCGAGCACCGGCACCTGAGTCAGCCCTGGAACTGCCGCGCCGCAAAGGCCCAGACCATGCGCGAGGCGTCCGGCCCCTGGGCGTCGCTGAAAGGCTCGCGCGCCGCCCCACCGCTCCAGGCGTGGCCGAGCCGGCCGACTTGCACCAGCGTGGCAACGGCGCTGCCTTCGGCGGTGTAGTCGGTCACCGTCATCGGGTAGCGTTTGCCGCGCTGCACGCTGCGTTTCTCGCCCGCGCGTGCGCCGGCCGCATTGGCCCAGGCCTGCGCCGCGGCGTGGCCGTTGCTGGAGGAAACAACGTGGTCCGTGTCGCCATGGATCACCATCAGCGGCGGCCAGGACGCTGCCATGGTACGTGCCGTGGCTGGCAGCGGCAGCGTGGCGCGGTGGCCGTGCATCGCCCCCAGCGCCGAGAGCGTGGAATGGGCGGTGCCAGGAGGTATGCCGGAGTGCATCACCACTGCCTTGAAACGTTGCGGCTGACGTGTCACCAGCAACGCTGCCATGCTGGCGCCCGACGACAGCCCGGCCACCGCCACCTGGGTGCGGGTTGCCGGGTACAGCAGGCAGACCTGGTCGATGGCTTTCATGATCAATGCGGCTTCCGCCTGGGCCCGGCCGGAATCGGTGTCGAACCAGTTCCAGCAGCCCTGGGCGTTGGCCAGGCGGTCCTGCTCGGGGTATAGCACCAAAAAGCGCTCACGGTCAGCAATCCGGTTCATGCGGGTACTGGCGGCAAAGCTGCGGGCGTCCTGGCCACAGCCATGCAGCATCACCAGCAGGGGCAGCCGTTCGCCCGGCGCCATCTGCGGCGGCCGGTACAGCCGGTAACGGCGCACGCCGCTGCCCGCGAGCACCATGCCGGCGATCCAGTCGCCGGTGCCGGGTGGCGGTTTGCGCTGGTTCGCTGCGGGCTTGAGCATGCTGCCCATGGCGACCTTGCTGGCGCGCACGGTGCTGCGGGTCAGCAGCGCCATGCTGCGCTGCCAGGTCTTGGCCCAAGGGGCGGTGCGTTTGCGTCGAGCCATCGATGGAGTCCTGCGACATGCGGGCGGTTGAAGACCTCGCGTTTTCGGGCGCTGTCTCCTCGCGTGGTGTCGTCAGCAACAACCATCTTTTTGCCATCATGCGCCCTGGCGGCGGGCATGGTGTGTGGGATAGCGCACACTGGCGTGGCCGAAATGTGCGGCGCCCTTACAACTGAAACCCCATCCACAGCAGCATGCCTTCGAGACCATCGCGAATCAGCCCCGGCGCCACCGGTACATAGCGGCTTGCCGGCAGCCGCTCCTGCTCGAACCAGTGGTGGAAGCGCCGTACGTCCTGCGGCTGGTGAAAGGCGCACATCAGCTCGTAGTTCAGGAACAGGCTGCGGGCGTCCAGGTTGGCCGAGCCTGCCAGAGCTAGCATCTCGTCAACCACAACCAGCTTGCCATGCATCATGCCGGGGGTCAGCCAGATGTGTGCCCCGGCTTGCGCCAGCGTGCGCAGCGCGCGCGCGCCCGCAAGGTCCGACAGCCGGTGGTTGGAGCGCGCCGGCACCAGCAGGTCCACCTGCACCCCGCGCCGTGCGGCCATGCACAGTGACATCAACAACTGCGCATCCGGAACAAAGTAGGGCGTGACCAACGCAATGCGCTGGCGCGCCCGGTAGGCGGCCGTGACCAGCAGCGCATGCACCGTGTCGTCGGACTGGTCGGGGCCGGAGGCCACCAGTTGCGCGCCATCGAACACGAACTCCGTGCTGGCAGGCACAAGTGGCGCAGCCAGCGTCTGGCCGTTGGCGAAGGCCCAGTCGTGGTGGAACAGCGTCTGCGCCTGTTGCACCAAGGGTCCGCTGACATCAAAGCTCAGGTCGCGCCAGCCCGCAGAGCCGGGCGCGCCATCGAAGTATTCGGCCGCCAGGTTGCGCCCGCCGCACCACAGCCGCCGCCGCGCGCCCTGGTCGCCGTCGACGATCAACAGCTTGCGGTGGTTGCGCAGATTGGTGCGGCCCTTGAGCGGTGAGCGCAGAGGCGGCACGAACAGCGTGACCGCACCCCCCGCCTTGACCAGCCGCTGCAGGTTCGGGCCGCCCGCCAGCAGGCTGCCCAGGCCGTCGACCAGCAGCCTGACGCGCAGCCCCAGCTCAGCCTTGCGGCACAGGGCCGAAAGCACGACGGCGCCCAGGTCGTCCAGCCGCAGCAGGAAGGTACTGACGTCGATGGAATACTGGGCGCCGTCGATCATGCCCAGCACGGCCTCGCGTGCGGCACAGCCGTCCTGGTGCAGCTGCAGCGCGTGGTAGTGCGCCGGAGCTGGCTGGCCCAGTGCGGCGATGGTTTCCACGGCCCAGGCATCCATGCCCTGCATCCAGTCCGGGCGCGGCAAGGCGGTCGGCAGGGGCCGGGGCAGCTTGCGCGAGCCAAACAGCAGGAAAGCCGGCAGCGCGAGGTAGGGCAAGAACAGAATGAACAGCATCCAGGCAATTGCTGCAGCAGGCTGGCGGCGCTGGTGCATCACGTGCGAATTGATCACGTACACCAGGACCGCCACGGTCGTGACGAAGCCATGCAGCGTGAGCCAGCGGGTGAAGCTCGGGTCGGTGAACATGGCTGGCAGGGTAATCGATTGGCCGGCCATGACCTGCGCTTGCAGTTTCCGGTCGTCTTGCTGTCGGAGAGCACGATCAGCCGCCGCAGTCGTTGCTCTTGCATAGAGGCGTCGGCAGCGTTGGCAGTACTCAAGCTGACTGGGTGCATCATGCCACTTGGGTCAGCGGTCGGGTGGATCGAAACACTACTTCGGAATACCGGCAGCGCGGAAGATGGCTGCAAGCCGCCTGCGGAAAGCGGGGTCCTTGTACGGCGACACGCTTTGATAACCCGACACTGTGAACTCTGGCGCCAGTTCGAGCAGACGTCGTGCCACGGGCTTGGCCTCCTCGATCCGGCCGAGGAAGCCGAGTGCCGCAACTGTCATGCGATGTCCACCAAAAAAATTGGGACTGACCTGAACCGCGCGCTGCGCCACCAGCAGAGCCTTCTCATACTGGCCGCAGATCAGGTGCGCCACGCCGGTATATAGCAGGATTGCACTCAGTCCCGGGTCAAGCGGGCTGATACGCCGAGCGCGCTCGAAGTGTTCGAGCGCGGCCTCACCGTCACCCAGGATGGTCTTGATCATTCCGGCACTGAATTGCACCATCAGCAGATTCGGGCTCAAGCTCAACGCCCGTTCTATTGCGCGCTCGGCCTCATCGTACCGAAACCCCAGCAAGCGGACCCCCAAAAGGCGATATCCGAGCGATCCCAGCGTAAGACCTGAGCAACTCAGGATAGTGGGGTCATCGCTCCGTTCTGCAAGCGCTTCGTCGGCGTAGCGCAAGCCCGCTTTCACGTCTTCCGCATTCGCATAACCCTCGGCAGCGCGCGCCCAACAAACGAATGCCCCCATTGCCTTGGCGAGCGTGTAATGCGGGTCCATCAGCAATGCCCGACGGATGAACGACAAGGCTTCGTCCTTAGCCAATCTGGTGGAACCGGGCATCAGCCCTGCAAGAGCCCGTAGCTGAAGGTCGTAAGCCTGCAAATTTGCCGTTGGCTTGACGCGAGCGCGCTCAGTCTCTGCCCGCCGCATGTTGGGTTCGATGGCCGACACAATGCTATCGGTTATGCGGTCCTGAAGTTCGAATACATCATCCAGGTTGCCCTCAAACCGGTCCGCCCAGACATGGTGGCCGCTTTCCGCCTCTATCAGTTGGCCGGTAATGCGCATGCGGTTGCCGGCCTTGCGCACGCTGCCTTCAAGCACGTAGCGAACTCCCAGCTCGCGGCCCACCTGCTTGATGTCTACAGCATGGCCCTTGTAGACGAAACTCGAATTGCGGGCAATGACAAAAAATACGCCCATGCGTGCTAGCGCGGTGGTGATGTCTTCGACCATGCCATCGGCAAAATAGTCCTGCTCCGAGTCACCGCTCATGTTGGTAAAGGGCAGCACAGCGATCGAAGGCTTGTCCGGGAGAGACAGGGCAGCCTCGGGGATGCCGTTCGCGCTCTTGCTCGCCACACCAACTGGCGCAGCACCGCTGATAGCCTGGGCCACTGCGAAGGCTCGTACCGGGTGCGGAATGTTCTTCACGCTTTGTTCACCCCGGTCTTCAAAAATGGCCTCTACCTTCCCGCGCACCGCGCCGTACACGGCGTCGGACACCATGACGGAGCCGATGTCGGCCAGCGACTGCAGCCGCGCTGCAATGTTGACGCCGTCGCCATAGACCGAGCCGTCGGCCTTCTCGATAACGTCGCCCAGGTGCACGCCAATTCGAAAGCGCATTTGCCGCTCTTCAGGCATATCCATGTGCGCCGCCCCCAGCATATGCTGCACTTCCAAAGCCGCTGCAACAGCACCGGTCGCGGTTCCAAAAACCGCGAGCACCGAGTCCCCCGCCATGTCGATAACGCAACCGCTTTGGATTTCAATCTGCTCGCGGAAGACCGCTCGGGCTGAGTCCAGTGCCGCCACCGTCGCCCGGTCATCACTGGCCATCAGACGCGAGTACCCGGCCGCATCGGCGGCAAGGATCGCTACCAGGCGATGCCTGAAATCAGATCCGGTCACAAGCCCTGTTTCCTTCGCGCGCCAGTATGGCCGAACGATTCTGCCATGGGGTCGGGCGTGCAGCGGCAGAATCGCCCGATGCACAACAACGACGTGGCGCGGGTATTGGCGGCCGAAGGGGTGTCCAACTTTGGCGCCATGCTCAGCCGGCTGGCGATTCCGTGGCTGGCGGCGCTGGTGCTGCTGGCCACGCCGCTGCAGATGGCGGCATTGCTGGTGGCGGATGTGGCGGCCGGCGCCATCGCGGCACTGGCGCTGGGCGGCTGGGTGGACCGCAGCGGCAAGCGCGCCGTGATGCTGCTGTGCGACGGCCTGCGCTGCACCCTGCTGGGCCTGCTGGCTATTGGCCTGTGGCAGGGTTGGCTGGGCTTCTGGCTGCTGGTGTCTACGGCCGCGGCCAGTGGCGTCATCACCATGGCCTTCGAGCTGGCGCGCTCCGCCTGGATGGCGCAGGCCCTGCAGCCGGCAGAGCTGCCGCGGCGCAACAGCCAGCTGGCATTGGTCACCAGCCTGTCGGAGACCGCGTCATTCGCGCTCGGCGGCTGGCTCTACCAGTGGCTGGGTGCCGCACTGGCGCTGGCGCTGGATGCTGCCAGCTACGCCGCCTCGGCCCTGTGCCTGCGCGGCGTGCGGGAGGTGCCGGGCGCCACATCCACGAACCCGGCCCGCGGTGCCTGGCGCCGCATGCTCGCCGACGCCGCTGCGGGCCTGCGCGCGGTGCTGCAACGTCCGGCCCTGCGCGCGCTCACCGGCATCGAGGTGCTGCTGGCCTTCGCCAGTGCCCTCACCGGCACCAGCTACATGATCTTTGTCAGCCGGGATCTGGGCCTGCCCACGGGTGAGCTGGGCATGATTTTTGCGCTGGGCGGCCTGGGCTCGGTATTAGGGGCCAGCCTCGCGCCGCGACTGGGCTCCAGGCTCGGGCCGGGCCGCGCCATGGCCTGGGCCCTGGTAGCCTTTGCCCTGGGTGCCGCCTGTATTCCGCTGGCCTCGGGCGCGGGCTGGTTGGCCGTGGCGTGGCTGGTGGCGCACCAGATTGTGGGCGACGCGGGGCGAACCTTGTATAACGTGCATGACCGCAGCCTGCGCCAGACGGCGGTACCGGCCGAGCTGCTGGCGCGCACCGACGCCGGCATGCGCAGTGCCGGCCAGTCGGCCACGTTGGCCGGGGCGCTGCTGGGTGGTGTTCTGGGCACGGCGCTGGGCACCCGCGAGGTGCTGTGGCTGGCGACGTTGCTCGCCGTGGCCGCTGCTGCGCTGGCTGCGCTGCGCCTTGGCACATCAGGCCGCAAGGCGCATGGCGCAAGCGCGAAGCAGGATTGAAACGGCAGCGTCCCGGGCGCCGCGCGACAGAACGCGGCGGGCAGCACTACTTCGGCACGCCAGCCGCGATGAAGAGTTCGGCGTTGTGCTTGCGCATCGCCGGATCACGAAACGGGATCACGTGCTCGTAGCGCGACACCGTGAAGTCCGGCGCTATCAGCATCATCTGCTGCGCCGCAAGTTTGGCCTCGTCCATGCGTCCCAGGCTGGCATAGGCCACGATCAGCAGCCGGTGCGCGCTCGTGAAATGGGGGCTCTCGCGCAAGGCGCGCTGGCCCATGGCCAGCGCCTGCTCAAAGCGGCCGCACAGCAGGTGCGCGCCGCCGGCAAAGGCGACAAAGGCGCCCATGCCGGGGTCCAGCGGGCTGATGCGCATGGCGCGCTCGCAGTGCGCCAGCGCGCCCTCGCCATCACCCAGGATCGTTTTGACCACGCTGGCGGCGAACTGCACCGACAGCAGGTTCGGGCTCAGGCTCAGGGCGCGTTCGATGGCGTGCTCGGCTTCGTCGTAGCGAAAACCCAGCAGCCGTATACCCATGGCGCGGTAGCCCAGCGCGCCCAGCCCCATGCCGCCGTACGCCAGTATCCCCGGGTGGTCGTTGGCACCAGCCAACGCCCGTTCGGCGTGGCGCAGGCCGGCCTTCATGTCGTCGGCGGTGGCATAGCCGTCGCCGATACGGCTCATGCAGGCAAAGGAACCCAGGGCGTGGGCCATGGCGTAGTGCGGGTCCTTCTGCAGTGCCTGGCGGATGTACTCCATCGTCTGGTCCTTGGCCTCGCGGGTGGTGCCGGGCATCAGGCCGGACAGTGCCCGCAGCACCAGGTCGTAGGCCTGCAGGTTGGACGCCGGTACGCTGCGGGCACGCGCAATCTCGGCCCGCACCAGACTCGGCTCGATCGCTATCGTGATGGCCTCGGTGATCCGGTCCTGCAGTTCGAACACGTCGTCCAGGCTGCCCTCGAAGCGGTCGGCCCAGACATGCAGGCCGCTCTCCGCCTCGATCAGCTGGCCGGTGATGCGCACCCGGTTGCCGGCCTTGCGCACGCTGCCTTCCAGCACGTAGCGCACGCCGAGTTCGCGCCCCACCTGCTTGATGTCCACCGCGCGGCCCTTGTAGACGAAGCTGGAGTTGCGGGCCACGACGAAGAACGCGCCCATGCGGGCCAGGGCGGTGATGATGTCCTCCACCATGCCGTCAGCAAAGTAGTCCTGCTCCGGGTCGCCGCTCATATTGGTGAAGGGCAGTACCGCAATGGAAGTCCTGGAGACCGACGTGCTGTTGCCTGCGTCAGTCCCGTCGGCGGGGTGCTCGGCAGGCGCCGCAGTTGCAGGGGAGGCAGGTACCGCCTGCGCGCTGGCCGGACCGAGCGCAAAGGTGCGCACCGGGTGCGCAATGTTCTTCACGCTTTGCTCACCGCGGTCCTCGAAGCTGGCAGCCACCTTGCCGCGCACTGCGCCGTGCACCGCATCCGACACCATGATGGCGCCAATGTCGGCCAGGGACTGCAGCCGCGCGGCAATGTTCACGCCGTCGCCATAGACCGAGCCGTCGGCTTTCTCGATGTTGTCGCCCAGGTGTACGCCGATGCGAAAGCGCATCTGCCGCTCTTCCGGCACGGAAGCCTGGGCCGCGTGCAGGGCGCTCTGGATGGCGAGTGCTGCGGCCACGGCCCCGGTGGCGGTCTCGAACACGGCCAGCACCGAGTCGCCCGCCATGTCGATGACCCGGCCACCATGGGTCTCGATGTGCTGCCGGAACACGGCACGGGCCGCGTCCAGCGCTGCCACCGTGGCCCGGTCATCGCCGGCCATCAGGCGTGAGTAGCCGGCCGCGTCGGCGGCCAGGATCGCGACCAGGCGTTGCCGGAAATCGGATTCGCTCACGGGTCCTGCCTTGCTGGCCCGGCGCCAACGGACAGGGCCTGGGCCTCGGCCTCGCTGTAACCCAGTTCCGTCAACAGCGCGATGCTGTGTTCGCCCAGTTGCGGTGGGTTCAGACGCACGCCGGGGCGGCTGCCATCCAGCAGCAGCGGCAGCAGCACGGTCTGCGTGTCGCGGCCGTCTGGCAGGGTGATCGGCGCCAGCCCGCCAGTGGCCTGCAGGTGCGGGTCCTGCAGCAGATCCTGCGGCCGGGTGATGGGCGCGAAGGGCAGACCGTGCTGCTCGAAGGTGGCCGCCAGCTCGGCCGCGCTGAACGGCGCCAACCGCTCACGCAGCACGGGTATCAGCCAGTCGCGGCACAGCACGCGGTCGTTGTTGCTGCTCAGGCGCGCGTCGGCTTTCAGGTCGGCAAAGCCAAAGGCCTTGCAGAACAGGGCCCAGGCGGTGTCGCTCACCACCGCCAGAAAGATCTGTTCGCCGCCCTGCACCTGGAACACGTCGTAGATCGCCCAGGCCGAGATCCGGTCCGGCATGGGTGCTGCCGGCTTGCCGGTCACGGCGAACTGCATGATGTGCTGCGCCACCAGGAACACGTTGTTCTCAAACAGCGCGCTTTGCACCTCCTGGCCACGGCCGGTCGTCTCGCGCTGGGCCAGCGCCGCCATGGCGCCGATGGCACCGAACATGCCGCCCATGATGTCGTTGACGCTGGTGCCGGCACGCAGCGGGTCACCCGGGCGGCCAGTCATGTAGGCCAGGCCGCCCATCATCTGCACCACCTCGTCCAGGGCAGTGCGGTGTTCGTACGGGCCGGGCAGGAAGCCCTTGTGGCTGACATAGATCAGGCGTGTGTTCAGGGCCTTCAGACTGGCGTAGTCCAGCCCCAGTTTGGCCATGGTACCGGGCTTGAAGTTCTCGCTCACGATGTCGGCCGTTGCAATCAGCCGCAGCACCGCCTCCTTGCCCTCGGGCGTGCGCAGGTCCAGCGCCAGGCTCTTCTTGTTGCGGTTGAACAGCGGAAAGAAGCCGGCGCCCGAGCCCAGCAGCTTGCGCGTGGCGTCGCCGTCGTGGCCGTGGCCGATGGGCTCCACCTTGATCACCTCGGCCCCCAGGTCCGCCAGCACCATGCCGCAGGTGGGCCCCATCACCATGTGGGTGAACTCCACCACGCGGATGCCAGCGAAGGGCAGGGTGCTCTGGTCCGGTGCACGGGTGTTTGGCATGGCCTTGGAAATTCTACGCGGCGTGCCTGTCTGGCGGGCAGTTAGGATAGACAGAACACAGGAGCCCCCGATGACCGTTGCCGACCCGCTGGACCTCATCATCATCGGTGGTGGCCTGGGCGGCGTGATCAGCCTGCATTACGCCAGGCAGGCCGGCCTGAAGGCGCTGCTGCTGGAGAAGCAGCCAGTGGTCGGCGGCCTGTGGGCCCAGCTGCCGGCCTGGCAGGACATCCAGATCAACACCTGTGACTGGACCCTGGGCGACCTGCCGATCAGCAACGAGTACCAGAGCGGCATCGTGGCCAACATCCGCGCCTGGGTGGACAAATTCAAGCTGGCGCCAGACATGCAGCTGAACACACCGGTCACACGCGCTGCGGAAACCGCCTCCGGCTGGCAGGTGGACACGCCGACTGGCAGCTACCACAGCCGCTACCTCGTCTGTGCCACGGGTGGCCACAACCGGCCCGTCATTCCACCAACGCTGCGGGAGCAAGCCACCGTGCGCGAACTGCATTCCTCGGCGCTGCAGGACCCGGCCGAGCTGGCCGGCCGCGACGTGCTGGTGGTGGGTGGCGGCGCCTCGGCCTTCGACCTGCTGGACATGTGCTTCGAGCAGGGCGCGCGGCGCGCCGTCTGGCTGCACCGCTCGATCAAATGGATGGTGCCGACGCGCAAACCCAAGAACGTGGCGGGCGACGTGCGCTGGCTCGGCAAGCAGCAGATGGAGGGCATGACGCTGGAGAGAATCAACGCCGGCGTGAACCAGGACCTGCGCCAGCGCTACCAGAAGCTGGGCCTGCTGGAGATCATGCCCGAGGGCAGCTTCGACTTCGGCCAGCACCAGCTGATACCGGGGCGCAGCCGCATGATCGAGAACTTTGCCCGCATCGAACGGCACCGCGGCGAGATTGCCAGCATTCGCGGCGGTACGGTGCAGCTGGCTTCGGGCGTGCAGCTGCGGCCGGATCTGCTGCTGTGGTGTACCGGCTATGCGCTGGACATGGGCTACTTTGCCTCACCGGCGATCTCCGGCATCACCAGTGTGAGCGCGCTGGCGCAACGCTGCGGCAGCCTGTTCAAGTCGCTGGACGCGAAGAACCTGTTCTTCCTGGCGGTGGGGCTGGAGGGAACCGGCTCCGCGCCCTGGGCCTATTCGCTGGGCTGCAAGTCTATTGCCGCGCACATTGCCGGCAAGGCGCACTTTGGCGATGAACCGATAGCGCGCAAGATCAACCACTACGAGCTGCTGGAGTTCCTGGCGGCGCGCGACCCGCACAACTACCCGGACCGCAGCTGGGTGCAGCAGTACACCGAGCTGGCTTTGCACCACCCGGAAGGCGTGCCCCTGCCCATACCCTGAGAAAACACCATGGACAACCCCTTCATTCCCACCATCGACGTGGCCGACATGCCCGACGCCCGCGCCAGCGACCCGAGTACGCTGGGCTGGATGCAAGGCTCGCCACCACCACCCGAGAAGCTGGTGCGCTTTGCCGACGGCAGCATGTTCCGTTTTCCGCAGTTGCGCTGGGCCTGCAGCAACTTCCGCGCGCTGGTGCCCACGGTCTGCGTCAGCCGGGGCCTGGGTCCGGTGGCGGTGTTGCCGCGCGCCGACCGGGATGACCTGGACGCCATGCGCTTCCTGCCCATCGGCAGCAGCGCGCCCATGACCTGGGCCGAGTCCCTGGACGCGAACTACACCGACGGCATCGTGGTGCTGCATCGCGGCCGCATCGTCTACGAGCGCTACCTTGGCGCGCTGGATGCCGACACGCCGCACATTGCCTACTCGGTCACCAAGTCCTTCGTCGGCACCATCGCCACCTGCCTGGTGCATGAAGGACTGCTGGACGACCGGGCCACGGTGGCGCACTACGTACCCGAACTGGCAGGCAGCGGCTTTGGTGATGCCACCCTGCGTCAGGTGCTGGACATGACCACGGGCCTGCAATACAACGAGGTCTACACCGACCCCGACGCCGAGGTCTGGGCCCATGCGCATGCGGGCAGCGTGCTGCCGCGCCCCGATGACTACCAGGGCCCGGAAGGCTTCTACCCCTACCTGCAGGGTGTGCCCAAAGAGGGCCAGCACGGCGAGCGCTTCAGCTACCGCACCATCAACACCGACGCCCTGGGCTGGGTGATCCAGCGCGTGACCGGTCTCTCGCTGGCGCAGAACCTGTCGCAGCGCATCTGGAGCCGCCTGGGCGCGGAGCACGACGCCTACATGACCGTCGATGCCGCGGGCATCGAATTTGCCGGCGGTGGTCTGAACACGGTGCTGCGCGACCTGGCACGCTTTGGCGAGCTGATGCGCAACGGTGGCCGGCTGCTGGGGCAGCAGGTGCTGCCGCAGGCCGTGGTGGACGACATCCGCAAGGGTGGCGACCCGGCCAAGTTTGCACCTGCCGAGTACCTTACGCTGCCGGGTTGGAGCTACCGCAGCATGTGGTGGGTCTCGCACAACGCGCATGGCGCCTACATGGCGCGCGGCATCCGCGGCCAGGCCATCTACATCGACCCGGCGGCCGAGATGGTGATCGCCCGCTACGCCTCGCACCATATCGCCGGCAACATGGGTATCGACCCGCAGTCGCTGCCGGCCTACCACGCCATGGCACTGCACCTGATGGCGGCGCCATGACGCCCGAGGCTTTTGCCGCGCTGCTGCAGCGCTTCATGCAGGCGGCCGAGGCGGGCGACGGCACGGCCTTCGCGGCCTGCTTCACCGAAGACGGCATCTACCACGACTACGTCTATGGCGACCACCGGGGTCGCGCCGACATTGCACACATGCTGGACGACCTGTTCCACCGCGACGCCGCCCCCGGCTACCGCTGGCAGATGTTCGACCCGGTGTGCAACGGCGCGCTGGCGTATGCGCGTTCGCTCTCAACCTTTCGTTCCCAGGTGCCCGAGTTCGCCGGGCGCGAGGTGGTGATCGACGGCATGAGCCGCTTCGAGCTGCGCGACGGTTTGATCAGCGACTACAGCGAGTCGGTTAATGGCGGTGTGGCCATGGTGCAGCTGGGCGTGGCCGCGCCGCGGATCGAGAAGGTGCTGCTGCGCTGGAGCCGGGAGCTGCGCGAGCGGGCGGATGTGAAGGCATTTCTGCAAAGCTGAGGGTTGCCGGCTGACGGCGATGCTGGCACTGTCCGATGGCGCTTGCGCCGTCACCGGCGCCTCTCCTACGCCGCAGCAGGGCGCGCGATGACAGACCTTGGCTGCGGCTTCGGTAACCATGGAGCCATCTTGACTGTGCGGAGCATATCCATGGTGCCAGACTACAAAGCCCAACCCCGCAATGGCGTTGGCGGCCCATTTCGGGGCCGTGCAATCCCGTGTGAACCTGGTCCGCGCGACCAGTCTGCGGATGGGCAATACCAGATCGACGACGGCATGTTGGACGAGGTGGATTTCAAGTGGCTGATGGCAGGCCAGGGCTGGTGGGTCAACACCACCCGGCTGCACGACGACCCGGGTTACGCGAACCGGTTGTTGCGCTATGCCCTGGCTTCCTCCAACGCCAGCCTGCGCCATTGCGCCGAACGCCTGCTGTTGCAGCACGCAGATTTCGCCACGGACGCCCTGACTTCGCCCATGCAGCTGGCCTGAGCCGGCGCCATGCGCTGCGTCAGTCTTCAGTCGTTACTGGACCAGCGCGAGGGTGTGGCGGTCTTGCGGAAGATGACCTCGCCGGTGGGCACGTGGACGACGCGGATTTCTTGCCCCAGTGGGACGGTGGCGCTTTTGGCGGCCATCACCACAGCTGTGGCGCCGTCGGGTACCAAGTATTGGGAGCGACCGGGTACCGGCAGCAGCGGCCCGGTGATGGAACACTCGCTCTCAATCCGGTAGTCGGCGTGCAGCATGAAGGCCTCGTGAAATGGGCGGTGAGAGCAGCGTCTTTGTCAGAAGACCAAGCTTGCCAATATGCGCGAGCCCTGTCGGTACGCTGGCGCACGGAACGCAGCAACAACAACCCTCGTTGCCCCGGTGCGCGCCCGGGCGCTGCTCAGCGCTGCAGCAGCGACTCGCGCTTGAGCGCCAGGTAGATCTCGCGCATGGAGCCGAAGTAGCCGCACTCGTGGTACGGCAGGCCGCGCTCGGCGCAGAACTGCTTCACCAGGCCGTGGATGCGGGCCTGGTTGAAGCGTGACATCGACGGGAACAGGTGGTGCTCGATCTGGTAGTGCACCGCGCCCAGCAGGAAGAAGCGGACCCAGCCCGGGCGCATGTTGCGCGTCAGCATGATCTGCTGCTGCCAGCTGGCGGGTTGGTCACCGCTGACGATAGGCATACCCTTGTGGTTGGGCGCAAACACGGTGCCGGCATAAAAACCTGTGGCGGCACCCAGCACCAGCAGGAACAGAACTGCATGCAGCGGCGGCAGGAACCAGAACGGCATGCCGATCAGTACCGTGGTGTGGATGAGGATCAACACGGAGTCCAGCATCGTGCCTGGCGTCACGTTCTTGCGGATGTACACCAGCGACCAGAGCTTGAGATACAGGTACACCAGCGGTAGCGTGGCAAAAAACAACCAGTGCTGCACTGGCAGGATGCGCTTGGTCACGGCGGCCGGCTTCTCGCTCAGCTGCAGGCCGGAGAAGATGAAGGGCGGGTCCAGGTCCGAATCGAACTTGGCGTTGTTCACATATACGTGGTGCTTGCTGTGCAGCGCATACCAGCCCTCGCCACAAACCCCGGCGCACAGGGAAAACATCATGGCGCCACAGAGCCGGTTGGCACGCGGCGAGACAAACACCTGCAGGTGGTACAGGTCATGCGCCAGCATGCCGGCCTGTACCAGCCAGAACGCCAG
>JANMKM010000294.1:0-1839 GCA_031372035.1 Rhodoferax sp.
TGGCTGCCAACTCCCCATATCTGCCACCCTTACCCCAGCCAGCGTCTGATCGTCACCACCCAAGGCAGGAGCCGTATGCGGTAATTCCGCACGTACGGATCTGTGGAGGGGGTGCTGGGTGACTGGCATTTCTACTCCGACGTGTAGTGTTGTCAGGGCTAGGCCGGTGGTGTCTGCACAACCATACTTTGCCTCACAATTTGTGCAGCCGAAGCATATTGCAATGCCAGCAAGGTAAAAAAGCGTGAATCAGGCAGATCAAGCACTGGAGCGACTGGCGCGCGAGCCTGCAGTATGGGTGACGGTGGACTCGGCCCAGGGTTCGGTGCCGCGCGATACCGGCACCTGGATGGCGGTGTTCGGTGCCGACATCGTGGGCACCATCGGCGGCGGGCGTGTCGAGTTCGACGCGATCCACGAAGCCCGCGAACGCCTGTCTGGCTCGCCGCGCGAACCTCTGCTGCGTTATGCGCTGGGTCCCAGCCTCGGCCAATGCTGCGGCGGCGTGATGGTGCTGCGTTTCGAGCGCGTCACGGCCGGGGATATTCCGTCGTTGTTGAAGCGGCTGGTTGGCGCGCGCCAGCCGGTCGCCTTGTTTGGCGGAGGCCATGTGGGCCAGGCGGTGGTGGCGCTGCTCGGCCGCCTGCCCTTTGCACTGACCTGGGTCGACAGTCGCGACGAGATTTTTCCGCCACACCTGCCCGCCAACGTGGTCTGCGAGCACTCCGACCCGGTGCAGCGCGCCGTCGATACGCTGGCCCCGTTCAGCCACGTGCTGATCATGAGTTTCAGCCACGCGGAAGACCTCGACGTGCTGGCCCACTGCCTGCTACGCCAGCGCGCGCGGGCCGACAAGGGCTACATCGGCCTGATCGGCAGCAAGACCAAGTGGGCGACGTTCCGGCACCGCCTGCTTGAGCGCGGTTTTTCGCAGCACGAATTGAACACGGTCAATTGCCCGATCGGGATTGCCGGCATCCCGGGCAAGGAGCCCGAGGTGATTGCCGTGGGCATCGCGGCACGGTTGCTGCAACTGCGTGGCCGTGGCGAATCTGCGGCCACAGCACCTTGAGCTGCGCGCAAAAAGTGTATACACTTGTGTGTCCATGTCGCAGCGGAGCCGGACCCACTGTGGGTCAATGTGCGCGACGCCAAGCCTGCTCACAGCGCCCGCAGTGGTGAGCAGCCGGTCAGCCGTCACAGTAGCAAAGGGCTCTGAAGCATGGAAAGTTACTACCTCGACTGGGCCAACCTGCTGTTGCGCTGGGTGCATGTCATCACGGCCATCGCCTGGGTCGGCTCGTCGTTCTATTTCGTTTTTCTCGACAGCAGCCTGACAGCGCCCGAGTCGAAAGAACTGCAAGACAAGGGGGTCGGCGGCGAACTCTGGGCCGTGCACGGGGGGGGCTTCTACAACCCGCAGAAGTACGCGGTGGCGCCCAAGGTGATGCCCGACCACCTGCACTGGTTCTATTGGGAGAGCTACACCACCTGGCTCAGCGGATTTGCGCTGTTCACGGTCTCCTACCTGTGGAGTGCCAGCACCTACCTGATTGACAAGTCGCTGATGAACTGGTCGAGCGGTGCCGCCATCGGCGTCGCCGTCTCGTTCCTGGTGGTGTTCTGGATGGCGTATGACCTGATCTGCCAGGCGTTCGGACGTCGCAGGAACGGCGACGCCATCGTGGGGGCGCTGATCTTCCTGGTGGTGTGCCTGGCCTCATGGTTGGCCTGCCATTGGTTTGCCGGCCGGGCGGCGTTCCTGCTGGTGGGGGCCATGATCGCCACCACCATGAGTGCCAACGTCTTCTTCTGGATCATTCCGGGGCAGCGCACCAC
>JANMKM010000303.1:0-6870 GCA_031372035.1 Rhodoferax sp.
TTGGCACCGATGTAGGCCGACAGGACGCCGCCACGCACCACGTCGGCGGCTGCCTGGGCCTCGGCTTCGCCAACACTCTGAAACGGCGCCAGCGCGCTGCTGATCGTGGGCAAACCTCCGTGCAGGGCCAAGGGGCTGGAATTCAAAGTACTGCTCCTGAATGGGTGACGCCGCCCAAAGCGGTTGCGGAGTGTTCGTTGGCCATGTTCCTGATTTTCTCGCACAGCATCTGTGCCTCGCTGGCGGTATGCCCGTTGCTGGCAAGGGGCGCTCCGTGGCGCAGGGCCTCGTACAGATTTGCAACGGCCAGGGTCATGGCCTGCGCATACTCGCCAGCCGTATTGCGCGCGTCGCCCAGAATCTGGTAGCCCTTGAATCGTGAACTGGGTTCCACTCCCCGCCACCGCCATGCCTGTCCGCCGCCCTCCATGGCCAGCAGCCCCTTGGAGGTCGCAATTTCCAATTCAAATCGGGCGTAATCCTGTGCATGCAATGGATTCAGATAGACCGTGATGCCGGAAGTCGTGGTGAGCACAGCAGGCATGGTGGGATCATCAACCCAATAGTCGTTGACGGCAGGGCCAGCCCATAGAAGCTGCAGCGGCCCGAACAGGAAGGCGATCAGGTCCAGCATGTGGCTGCCGTTGTTCAGAATCCCCTTGTTGTAGTGACCAATTATCGAACGGACCCGCCCGTAGTGCTCCCGAGCGAGCTGGTCGCGCAGTTGGACCACGTCTGGCGCCCAACGCCGCGTGTGGTTGACCGCCAGCGCGATTCCGGCCTGTTCAAACTGCTTGACCAGATCCCGGGTTGCAGCAGCATCCGGTGTCACAGGCTTTTCGCAAAAGACGGCCTGTGGCCGCAACCGCAGCGCATGCTCCAGGTGAAGTGCGTGCAGGCCCGTGGGCGAGCAGATGCTGATGACATCGAACCGCCCGTCGCCAGTGACCTTTTCAATGTCTTCAAACCCAACAGGCACTTGCCAGCGGGTCATGAATGCACGCAGCCGCACCGGATCGGGCTCGACGCAGGCAGCGATCCGGAAATTCCGGCTGCGTGAATAGGCGCCGGCGTGGGTCAAAGGCCAGTCGCCTGCACCGCCCGCATCGTCAAAACCGCCGGCGATGTTGCCGCAACCAATCAGCAGTACCTGCAACGGCCTGGACGGAATCATCGTTGCGTCACTTCAGCAACGACCAGGACAGCGGTGTGCCGCGCACCGTATCCCGAGGCATGGTGCTTCCCAGCACTTCATCCAGGTGCCTTACGGGCAAGCCCAGCCCGGGTCTGATGGCGCGAACGTTGGCATGTGTTAAGACGTCTCCAGCCTTGATGTCCTGGACCACGTACAGCGAGCGGCGAAACTGCAGTGAGCTGCGTTCTGCGGCGGTGGCGCCGTAGTTGATCCGTCCTAGTGCTTGCCTTGCTCGTCCGGTTTCAATCACCAGTTGCTGCAACTCCGTCGGCTCCAGGGAGAATGCGCTGTCAACGCCGCCGTCGGCACGACTCAAGGTGAAGTGCTTCTCTATGACACTGGCTCCGAGCGAGACGCTGGCCACGGATACACCCACGCCCATGGTATGGTCCGACAGACCCACTTCGCACCCGAACAGCGCTCGCAAATGCGGAATGGTCAGCAGATTGGTGTCTTCGGGTGTGGCCGGGTAGGTGCTGGTGCACTTGAGCAATATGAGGTCGCGACACCCGGCTTGACGCGCGGTGGCCACCATGTCGTCCAGATCGGACAACGAAGCCATCCCTGTGGAGATGATCAGAGGTTTGCCAGTGGCGGCGACACGGCGGATCAGTGCGGTATCGGTGTTTTCGAACGACGCAATCTTGTAGCAGGGTACATCCAGCGATTCCAGAAAGTCCACAGCCGACTCATCAAACGGGGTGCTGAACGGCACCATGCCCAGGTCGCGGGCGTGCTTGAACAAGGGTTCATGCCACGCCCACGGCGTATGCGCTTGTTGGTACAACTGGTAGAGCGTAGATCCATTCCAGAGACTCTTTGGATCATCAATCCGGAATTCGGGCCGGGCACAATCAATCGTCATGGTGTCCGCTGTGTAGGTTTGAAGCTTGATCGCATGGGCCCCAGCCTTGGCTGCGGCGTCGATGATGGCGAGTCCGCGTTCCAGTGACTGGTTGTGGTTGCCCGACATCTCGGCAATGATGAATGGGTCAAATCCCAATCCGATGCTCCGATTTGCAATCCGTATACAGCTGGCATCCACTTCTAGTTCTCCTTGACGTAGCGGACCGAATGCCGGGTGAAGCCCGCATTCCGAAAGAGTTGGTGCGAGGCTTCGTTGCCTTCCAGTACTTCGGCACTGATCGGAAATCGCTCTGGATGATGTTGCCGAACCCATGCCTGTGCGGCCAGCAGCAAGGCTAGGCCTCCGCCCGCGGTGTCGCCGTCTGGTGCTACGTAGATGGACAACTCCGTGGAGGATGGTCCACCGTCGTAGCGCACAACGCCAAGGGGCGCACCGTTGATTTCGCCAATCAGCAGATGGCGCTCCGGAGTGCTCAACACGTGCTCCAACCATTGAGCATGCGCTGCCTCGTGCACAACCTCATTGTTTCTCGACGCTTTGCGAATGCGTGGGTCATTGCGCCAACGGAGCAAGGCTTCCTTGTCTGCGGTGGTGGCAGCGCGCACAGCCACGTTGGAACGGCGCATGAAGGCAGCCACACGTGCAGTGCCCTTGGCGTCAACCAGCGCCATGGCGTTGCGTGAAAGGTGCTCGCGCAGGCCTGTGTTGGCGAGCAACGCCCGCAGGTGCATGGCGATGGATGACGCAGTGTGACGGGTGTCGTCCGGCACATATGCAAATCCATGACGGGCACCCTGCTCCAGCAGCACCTGCTGGTTCTGCGCGATGCACAACGCCAAGGTGGGGACACCCAAAGCGCAACGTTCCCAGGTTGCGCCACCGCCGGCGCCAATGGCCAGGTCCGCCTTGGCACACAGCCTGGCCATGTGACGTGTCTGCACGTGGCATGTCATATGCGATCGGGCAGTGCACAGCTTTTCAATCAGCTCGCGCGCCGGGTGCGCCGCACCGATGACGACATCGACCTCGGGTTCGACATCCAGCATGTCAATTGCCTGCAGGACGGTGCTGGTCAGATTTTGGGCATCCATGCCTCCCAGAAACACCAGGATGCGTCGCACAGGTCCCAGCCGGACCCGGGCGGCACTGCGTTCTGCCAGAAAATCGGCATGCAGCAAGGCGTAGCGCGGACCGAGCAGCAGCAAGGCGCTTGCGCCGAGCTTGTCAGCATAGCGTCCACGCGCATCTTCGTGAAACGTGGGATCCAGAAGCGCGTCGCAATCGTGCTGCCGCGCCAGGTCGTCGATTGCCATGAGCCAGCGTGCTGAAAGGCGAACAGACTGTTCCCAGACATGACCTAGCCCGTAGTGATCCACCACCAGCCAGTCCCAAGCCATGGGGGCCGCCGCCCGGGCGGTCTCGAGCGCGTCATGGAACTGTTCGCTTGCTGGCCAAGCGGTCTCCGCGTCTCGCGCCGAAGGTGCCTGGTTGCCAGGAAGGATGGACAGCTCATGTCCGCCATGTCGGACCATCGTTTCCAGGTACTGAGGCAACTCCTGGCAGATGAATCGGGTGAGCACGCCGTGGCGCCGCAACTCGTCAGCCAGGTTCAGGCACCGCACGAGGTGGCCGCTTCCCAGATGCCGCGAAGCATCCGTCCGGAACAGGACCTTCACTGCAAGGACCTTGTCAAGGCAAGGTACAGCGCTTCGGCACGGCGCCAATCGTCCGGCGTATCGATGTCCACCACGTGCGAACCCGGTAGGACGAGCGTGCGTCCGTTCTGGTGGATATTCAAGCCTTCCAGCCAGGCCTGCCGGGTACCCCAGTAGAACTGCCCTGCATCATGGTATGCAGGCTCCAGGTCCTGTGTCCTGGTACTTGCAAACTCTGGATGGAACGGGCTCGTCCGGCCCTCTGAATCGCGGCGAAGCGCGCGCTGCACGGATGAAGAGAACGGAACCACTGGAAAGCTGTACGCCGTGGTGCCCGTCAGCAAGTGAAGTGCGCGAAGCAGGTCGTCTGCATCCAATAAGGGCACGCCAGGGTAAATACAACATACGTGGCCAACCAGCCCTCCGTGCGTTGCGCAGCTGCGTATGGCGTGTGCAACCACCGGGACTGTCGGCGTGACGTCATCGGCCAGTTCAGCGGGTCGCATGAAAGGAACCTCAGCCCCGGCCGCGCGCGCGACGTCCGCAATTTCAGCGTCGTCTGTCGACACCACTATCCGGGCGAACACTCCGGCCTTCTGGGCGGCCTCGATCGCATAGCAGATCATGGGTTTGCCGGCAAACGGCTTGACGTTCTTGCGTGGAATGCGCTTGCTGCCACCGCGGGCCGGGATGACGGCGAGATGGACGCCACTGGCGGTCATGCCAGTGCTTCCTGCAAGACGGCAACAACGCGTTCCTGCTGCGAGTCTTGCATGGCCGGGAACAGCGGCAGGGACAGTGCCCGGCCGTAGTACCTCTCCGCCGCTGGGAAATCCCCTGCCTGGAAACCGAGGTGGCGGTAGTAGGGCTGGGTGTGAATGGGAATGTAGTGCACATTGACACCAATGCCAGCGGCGCGCAATCGACGAAACACGGCCAATCGGGTATGTGCGCAGGCTTGGGTGTCAATTTCAACCGCATACAGGTGCCAGGCAGAAATGCGGTCGGTCGGAACCACAGGGAGAATCAGCGGCAGTTTCGACAACAGCTCGCTGTAGCGCCCGGCCAGTTGCTGACGCCGTGCATGCAATGCGTCCAGACGCTTGAGTTGCGAGGTCCCCAGGGCGGCCTGGAGGTCGGTCAGGCGGTAGTTGAAGCCCAGCAGCTGTTGCTCATAGAACCACTCGCCTTCCGCGGGCTCCTGCATCTCTGCCGGTTCACGTGTCATGCCGTGCGAGCGGAACAGTTGCAGTCGGCGCGCCAATGTGCTGCTGTTGGTGGTCACGATGCCGCCCTCCGCCGTCGTGACAATCTTCACGGCATGGAAGCTAAAAACGCTGAGATCAGCATGGGCGCTACCTGCAGGCAACCCAAGGTATTCGGCGCCGGCCGCATGCGACGCGTCTTCAATGATACTGAACCCGTACTGGTCGGCCAGTACCCGAATTTCACGCAAGTCACAGGGCAGGCCGGCGAAGTCCACAGGTATGACGACGTTGGGTAGTGAGTTGTTGGCAGCTGCAAGCTGCAATTTTTCAGTCAACGCGATCGTCGACATATTGCGCGATACCGGATCAATATCGACAAAATCCACAGCGGCCCCACAATAAAGCGCACAGTTTGCGGATGCCAGAAAGCTGTTGGGCGACGTCCAGACCCTTGAGCCTGGTCCGATGCCAAGAGCCAGGCACGCAATGTGCAGACCAGCCGTTGCGTTGGATACGCTTACCGCATGGGCTACGCCATGTCTGTCGGCAAATGCAGCTTCAAACGCGGCTACCGCCGGACCCTGGGTCAGGTACTCGGAGCGCAACACCGCGCAGACAGCTTCGATGTCTGCTTCATCAATGTTCTGGCAACTGTAGGGGATGAAGTCCATGGTGCGGGATTTTGGTCAGCGGCCATTCGATTCGGCTTGGTAGTGCGCTATGAGGGAGCCCAACTGTTCGATACTGAGGAAGTCGGGGTTCGTGCCGCTGTCATACGCGAATCCTGGTTCAACAGAGCGTGCGCCCGTGCCACTGCAGTACTCCTCCAGAGTGAACTGACCGGCGGACGGCAGAATTGCGTAGTACTTGCCCAGATCCACGGTGTTGAAGCTGTCGCTGGCCGTGATCATCTCTTCATGAATCTTTTCACCCGGTCTGATTCCGATGATCACCTGCCGGCACTCTGGCGCCAGCGCTGTGGCTACATCGGTGATTCGGTAGGAAGGAATCTTGGGCACCAGGATCTCACCGCCCCAAGCGTTTTCAATGGACCACAGTACCATGTCCACGCCTTCTTGCAGCGAGATGTTGAAGCGTGTCATGCGTGGATCGGTAATTGGCAAGACGCCGCTGGCGCGTCGCTCCAGGAAGAACGGCACTACCGAACCACGGCTGCCCATCACGTTGCCATAGCGCACAGCACTGAACCGGATGTCGCGGTTGCCCTTGATATTGTTGGCAGCCACGAACAACTTGTCGGAGCATAGTTTGGTAGCACCATACAGGTTGATCGGGGCAGCGGCCTTGTCAGTGGAGAGCGCAATGACGCGCTCGACGGTATTGTCAAGACACGCCTCGATCAGGTTTTGCGCCCCTAGTACATTGGTCTTGATGCACTCAAAGGGGTTGTACTCTGCCGCCGGTACCTGTTTCAGTGCCGCCGCATGGATGACGACGTTGATCCCCTGCAATGCCCGGCGCAGTCGCGACTCATCGCGTACATCGCCGATGAAATAGCGCAAGCCAGGATAGCGCGACTGCGGCAGTTCCTGCGCCATTTCGAATTGTTTCAGCTCATCGCGCGAATAGACGACCAAGCGCTTGACGCCGGGATACCGATCGAGCACAGCCCTGACAAAGGCCTTGCCGAAGGAGCCGGTTCCGCCGGTGATCAGAATGGATTTCTCGTTGAGCATAGAGTGGAGTAGGGACGGCAGTTGGCACTTGTTATTATCAGTCCAATGCTTGCGCCTTGAGGCACGCGCCCAAGGCCTGCAATGCTGTTTACCGTCCGTTCTCTTTGGAGCCGTTTCAGTTTGCGTCCAACTATTTCCGGATCCTGTTGTCAGCAATCTTTCCGGATCCTGATCCGGACCCTGTTCCGCTTCGACTCCAAAGGTCAGCAGGCGCAAGTACCAGGTCTTTGCTCTGTTTCGTTGCCCA
>JANMKM010000304.1:0-2535 GCA_031372035.1 Rhodoferax sp.
GCACGGGCGCAGGCTCAGGCGCGCCGCCGGGCATGCCGGGCATGAACCCGCAAACGACGGCGCCGCAGGTTCCCACCCTGCCGCAACCCGTGATCCGGCCGCGACCGGCCACCCCGACGCCAACTCCTGCAACGGGTGGGCTGGTGCCGCTGGTGCCGTTTGGCGCGCCCGCTGTGCCGCAGATGCCGTCGCCTCCCGTGCCCACACCAGCGACCCCGGCGCCGCCGACCTGAGGGGCGATCCGGCGGCCCGGTTCGGCCTCAGAGCGTGTGGTGGCTATTCCGAAACCGCTGGCACCACATCGTTGCCGGTGCCGTAGCGCACCCAGAGTTGCTCGCCCAGCAGCCGGTAGTCGTGGCAGCCCGGACGCGACCTGGTGTACTGCACGCAAACCTTCCCGTCTTCGGCCTGCCATTTGCCGGAGTCGGTGCTGCCGTTGCTCCAGTTGTTGAAGACATAGCCGTTCTTGTTGAATTCCACCCGCAGCGTTTGCCCGTTCAGGAACTTGAGCTTGAACACCTTGCCGGGCAGCATGCGGTTCAAGGCGTCTGCGCTGACCGGCACGGTGCCCTTGGGGAAGCTGCTCGGGCTGGCTTGCAGCACGTTTGCCGATGCGGGTGGCCGCGCGACCGCGGTGGCCGACGCAGCGCTGGCCATGGCCGCCGAAGCTGGGCGGTTAGCGGGCAATGGCGTCTGCGAAGCGGGGCGGCTGGCGGAGGCCAGTTGCGGCACAGCCAACGGTGTCGTTGCGGCCGCAGCTGCGCGGCTTGCGGGTAGCGTTGCGACCATGGGGGCGGCCTCGGCCTTGAGCTGGCGCAGGCGCACGCGTGCCACCGGCGCGTACACGCCGGCCGGGAAAGCGTCCAGGTAGTCCTGGAAATCCTGCGCCCGGCTGCTGCCCTTGACTGCGTCCCACAGCGCCAGATCGGGATCGGGCCGCGCAGGGGCGGTGGCTGCAACAGAACCCGGCGCACTGCCCGGCTGGCTGGCAGCCTGAGGGTAGAACGAGAAGCGGCCCCGGGCCTCGTTGTACAGGGCAGGGCGCTGCTCATGGCTGACACTGCTGGCCAGCTTTTCCACCGAGTCCTGCACCTGGCGCACCAGGTCCTCCACCCGCAGCCCGGGGCGGCGCATGCGTTCGATGAATTCGCGGGTGAAGACACCATTGGGATTGGCGTCGTTGTCATTGAGCCGGTCCAGTGCCTGCTGGCCCTTGCTGGCGGAGTACACCACCATCTGGCCCTTGGGCGGGTCTGGTGGCGTCAGGCCGCGGGTCGCGCCGATGCTGCGGCCTGCGGATTTGAGCGGGTTGTCGCGGCAGGCGTCAACGATCACCAGGCTGAAGCCGGCCTTGGCCTGGGCCAGCTGGTCCATCAGGTCGTTGAGGCCATAGGCCGTCTTGTCGACCACGGCTTCGCTGCTGGCATTGATGTCCACCGGCAGCAGGTAGCTGCCAGACTTGATCTGGACACCATGCCCGGCGAAGAACACCACCACCTGGTCGCCGCCGACGGTGCGCCGCGTCAGCGTGTCCACGGCGTGCACCATCGCCGCGTACTTCAGGTCCCGGTGCAGCAGCACCTCGAAGCCCGCGGCGCGCAGTTCGCGGGCCATGGCCTCGGCGTCATTGCCGGCCTTTTGCAGTTTGGCCACGAACTGGTAGTTGTCATTGCCCATCACCAGCGCTATGCGCTTGGCCTGGACGCCGGCCGCGGCCAGGCACAACACGGCGATGCCGAGGTACTTGCAGCATTGGCGAAGAGTGCTCATGGGGTGTTCCGCGGCTATTCTGCCAGCGCTTTGCAGGCTGCGGTTGCAGCTATAGAATGGTCCGCACAACCAATGGAGGCTGCCATGGGTCTATCGTCCGTCAAGGGTTCCACTTTCGCACCGCCGGCCGAGCCCACGCGCGCGGCCAAGCAGCAGCAAAATCCACCCGAGCCCACGCCGGAGCAGAAGGCGCAGGCCCAGGCGGACAAGCCCAAACCTCCCGAAGTCATCAACACCCAGGGCCAGGTCACGGGCCGGCTGGTCAACACCACCGCCTGATCCCAAGGGCATTTGCGCGCGGCCGCAACAGCTGCCATGGCTACCAGCATCAACGCCAGTTCCAGTGCCATCTGGGCCAGTGCCCGCATGGACCAGATCCAGGCACGGGTGCAGCAGGCCCGGCGTGAGGCGGACCAGGCCCAGCGCCATGCCGACAGCCTGCAGAGCCAGGCCGATGGCGCCCAACAAGAAGCGGACCGCGCCCGCAGCAATGTCTCCGCCCTGTCAACGCAGGCCAGCCAGGCCCGCTCTGGTGGTGTGCGTACGGCCAGCGCCAGCGCCTCGGTGCCGGCCACGGCAGCGTTGGCGGCGGTGCGTGAAACGGCTGCCACGGCAACCCAGTCCGAAGCCATACGTGCCGACAGCACCGGTGCCACCTCTGTCAGCACGGCGTCTGCAGCTGCGGCCGCTGTTGCTACCGTGCTCAATGGCCAGGGCCAGGTGACTGGCCGCATTCTCAACGCCCGCGCCTGATGCCGGCTCCCA
>JANMKM010000314.1:0-2132 GCA_031372035.1 Rhodoferax sp.
ACCACCGGGAGAGGATTCAAAAACCGGCTACTGAGTACACTTATCCACAGTTGCCAATTCAAAAAGCAGCTGCTCGCCCTGGGTCAATATTCAATCGGCGCGGACAATTTCGACAACATTGCCAGTGTGTGGTCGAACAGCCCTCCGCCCCCTGTCGGCAACGATTCCGTATCAAAGGCGGCGTCGAATAAGACGGATTGTTGGCTACATTTAGTTACGACGCCATCCCCCAAAAGGGGGAAACGATTGCCATTGGCACTTTTTTGTTGAATTGGCATGTCGGCCCCCCGGCCACACAGGTACAAGTCTCCAAAAGCAGAAGGATTCTGCGCATCGGCGTTTGGTTGATCGCATTCCAGTCCTGCACCCGGACCGTTGTGCTTTCCGCATTCATGCGCCCCTTGCGCGTTGGCTTCGCCATCAATGTGTTCCTGGCGACGGTTGCCATTGCCCTGATCGTGATCCGGCGGCGGCGCTCATTCCGCGCGACGGCACATCTGACCTGTCGGACTGGTTGCCTGTACATGTGCACCACGCAAATCCTGATTGAAGGCGACTGCAGAACAGTTGATGCGCCTGCTGGATGAAATCCTTTCCGCTTTGACGAGTTGACGGCCGAGGCCGGCTGGGTTCGAACCGATGACGTCCGACGAGTATGCGGTCGTCACCCAATAGGCAAGCCTCATCACCAACTTCCTGCGGCGAGCCAATGGAATAGATGCTTTCACAGCCAATCAGGAGGCTCGAACTTCTTTCTCTGCGCCGGTTGGCATGGCGATCGTTATGCCGACGTCGGCACTATGATCGCGACCGGTATGGCCAATGACTTCGTAGATGCACTTCATGCACATGGATATCTGATCTGTACTGCCATGTACTACGAATTCAGAAGCGCTCCGTGCTTTATCCATGCGCCTCTCAGCCATATTTGGCAGTGAAATTCAAAGAACATTGTGCTCTGCATGGCCTGGGTAAACGACCAAGGAAGCTATGTGTCGCTTTTTCTGCATTTTTCGACATAAATGGGTTGCGATGGTGCCTAAAGTGCCGGTGCCTTGCTTGGTCAGTATTTATAGGAGGAACGCAGACCCCGGCCGACTTGATCAAGGGTGAATTCGCCCTGACCAGTGGTGTCGATATTGCCGTCTAGGGCAAGAGCAGCATGCCGGTGCATCTGGTGGCGCCCGCCCCAGTTTGACATCCTCCCGCCAAGCCCGTAGCCTCCCGCGTCAAACATCGGAGACCTTCATGCAACTGCCCCGCTGGCTGAACTTGGCCCTCGCCTGCCTCATTCCCCTCACGCTTGCCAGCGCCGCACTGGCCGCCGACCCGCCGGCGCCGAAGGAAGGCGACTTTGTGATGAAGGACTTCAGGTTCCAGTCGGGCGAGGTGCTGCCGGAGCTGCGGCTGCACTACACCACGCTGGGGGACCCCAAGGGCGAGCCGGTGCTCATCCTGCATGGCACCACGGGCTCGGGCACGGGCATGCTGGGCGCCACCTTTGGCGGCGAGCTGTTCGGCCCCGGGCAGCCGCTGGACGCCAGCCGCTACTACATCATCCTGCCCGACGCCATAGGCACTGGCAAATCCAGCAAGCCGTCGGACGGGCTGCGCGCCAGGTTCCCGGCCTACAGCTATGAGGACATGGTGGTGGCGCAGTACCGGCTGGTGACGGAGCATCTGGGCGTGAAGCACCTGCGCCTGGTGCTGGGCAACTCCATGGGCGGCATGCACACCTGGATGTGGGCGCAGAAGTACCCGGAGGCGATGGACGTGGCCGTGCCCATGGCCTCGTTGCCCACCGAGATGTCGGGGCGCAACTGGATGCTGCGGCGCATGCTCACCGAGTCCATCCGCAACGACCCCGAATGGATGGGCGGCAACTACACCAAACAGCCGCGCAGCCTGCAGTTTGCGTCCGTGTTCTACAGCTCGGCCACCATTGGCGGCAACCAGGGCCTGTTCAAGCTGGCGCCCACACGCGAGAAGGCCGACGCTCTGTTGAAGGCACGCCTGTCCGCCCCCTTTGCCGGCGACGCCAACGACCACCTCTACCAGTTGGAGTCTTCGCGCGACTACAACCCGTCGCCGGGGCTGGGCCGGATCAAGGCCACGCTCCTGGCCATCAATTC
>JANMKM010000324.1:0-9805 GCA_031372035.1 Rhodoferax sp.
GCGGAAGACGAGTTGGCGGCCATCGGCGTCGTCATAGGTGCCGGCTGGAACGGCGCGCGCGCCTTCACCGCCACCTCCGGCCCCGGCGTGTCGCTGATGACCGAGTTCATCGGCCTGGCCTACTTTGCCGAGATTCCGATCACGATCATCAACGTGCAGCGTGGCGGCCCGTCCACCGGCATGCCCACCCGCACGCAGCAGGCTGATATCACCTCCTGTGCCTATGCCTCGCATGGCGACACCAAGCACGTGCTACTGTTCCCGGAAGACCCGCACGAATGCTTCGAGCACGCGGCCGTGGCGCTGGACCTGGCGGACCGCTTGCAGACCCCGGTGTTCGTGATGACGGATCTGGACATCGGCATGAACCAGCGACTGTGCGAGCCCTTCCAGTGGGACCCGGCGCGCCAGTACGACCGCGGCAAGGTGATGAGCGCAGCCGCGCTGGAGTCCGGCCGCGACTTCGGCCGCTACAAGGACGTGGATAGCGACGGCATCCCTTGGCGCACGCTGCCTGGCACGCACCCGACCAAGGGCAGCTACTTCACCCGCGGCACCACCCGTGACGCCTATGCCCGCTACTCCGAGCGCGGACCGGACTACATTTACAACGTCGAGCGGCTGCTGACCAAGTTCAAGACCGCCGCGGCGCTGGTGCCACAGCCGGTGGAGCGTGCCGCCGCCCAGCCCACGCATCTGGGCGTGATCTACTTCGGCTCCACCAGTCCGGCGATGGACGAGGCGCTGGACATGCTGGCCCTGCACGACGTGCACCTGGACGCGCTGCGGCTGCGGGCCTTTCCGTTCCCGCAAAGCGTGGCCCAGTTCATCGGCGCGCACGAGCGGGTGTTCGTGGTGGAACAGAACCGCGACGGCCAGATGCAGCAGTTGCTGGTGAACGAGCTGCAGATCGACCCGGTGCGGCTGGTGCGGGTGCTGCACTTTGACGGCACGCCGATCACCGCCCGCTTCATTGCCAACGCCATTGCGCAACAGGTGCGCCCGCCGGTACAGCAGCGCGACGCAAAGGCGATAAAGGAAATCGCATGACCTACATTGTCAAGCCCCGGCTGCACCACCCCACGCTGGCCAAGAATCAGGTGGGCTACACCCGGCGCGACTACGAAGGCAAGATCTCGACGCTGTGCGCCGGCTGCGGCCATGACGCGATCTCGGCCGCCATCATCCAGGCTTGCTGGGAGCTGGATATCGAGCCGCACCGCGTGGCCAAGCTCTCGGGCATCGGCTGCAGCTCCAAGACGCCAGACTACTTTCTCGGCGCCTCGCACGGCTTCAACACCGTGCACGGCCGCATGCCCTCGGTGCTGACCGGCGCCAACCTGGCAAACCGCGAACTGCTGTACCTGGGCATCTCGGGTGACGGCGATTCTGCCTCCATCGGCCTGGGCCAGTTTGCCCATGCCATGCGGCGTGGTGTGCGCATGGTCTACATCGTCGAGAACAACGGCGTCTACGGGCTGACCAAGGGCCAGTTCTCGGCCACGGCCGACCAGGGCTCCAAGAGCAAGAAGGGCGTGACCAACAGCGACAGCCCGGTGGATCTGGTAGGCATGGCGCTGCAGCTCGGCGCCACCTACGTGGCGCGCAGCTTCTCCGGCGACAAGGCGCAGCTGGTGCCGCTGATCAAGGGTGCCATTGGCCATGGTGGCGCCGCCTTCCTGGACGTGATCAGCCCCTGCGTGGCTTTCAACAACCACGCCGGCAGCACCAAGAGCTACGACTATGTGCGCGAGCACAACGAGGCCGTGAGCCGGGTCGATTTCATCAGCAGCCGCGACGAACTCACCACCGAATACGCCGCCGGCGAAGTGGTGGAAGTGGAGCAGCACGACGGCATGGTGCTGCGGCTGCGCAAGCTGCATGCCGACTACGACCCCACCGACCGGCTGGCGGCCATGAACCACGTGGCCACGCACCAGGCCCGGGGCGAGGTGGTGACCGGCCTGCTGTACCTGGACCCGCAGGCGGTGGACCTGCATGCCGCGCTCAACACCAGCGCCCGAGCGCTCAACACCCTGGCCGAAGCCCAGCTTTGCCCGGGCGCCGCCAGTCTGGATAAACTCAACGCCTCGCTGCGTTAGTGCCTCAACCCGTTTCCGGGTTTTGGTGCCTGCAGCCCACTCGGGGTATGTGCATGGGGCGTCTTCTGGCCGGCTGGCTGCTGGCGGCTTTGGCATTCGCGGGCGCGGCGCAGGCGCAGGACCGCGGCCTGGCCGAGCGCCGGGTGGCGCTGGTGATCGGCAATGCCGCGTACAAGAGCGCGCCGTTGCAAAACCCGGTGAACGATTCGCGCGATGTAGCCAATGCCCTGCGGCGCATGGGCTTCGAGGTGATCGAGCGCCAGAACCTGGGGCGCGAGGGCTTTGCCGGTGTGGTGCGCGAGTTCGGCGACAAGCTGCGTGGTGCCTCGGTCGGCCTGTTCTACTTTGCCGGTCATGGCTTGCAGGTCAAGGGCCGCAATTTCCTGGTGCCGGTGGACGCCGACATTGCGCGCGAAGACGAGGTGCCGTACCGCAGCTTTGACGTGAACGAGGTGCTGGACAAGATGGATTCGGCCCGTACCGCCGTGAACCTGGTGTTGCTGGACGCCTGCCGCAACAACCCCTTTGCCCGTTCCTTCAAGACCAGCCAGAGCGGCCTGGCGCAGATGGACGCGCCCACTGGTACCTTGATCGCCTTTGCCACTGCGCCCGGCTCGGTGGCGCAGGACGGGGAGGGCACGGCCAACGGCCTGTACACCGGCGCGCTGCTCAAGCACATCGGCACACCCGGGCTGGCGGTGGAGCAGATGTTCAAGCGGGTCCGGGTGGACGTGGTTGCGGCCTCGCGCAACAGCCAGGTGCCGTGGGAGAGCTCGTCGCTGAACCGCGACTTCAGCTTTGCCAATGCGGTTGCGCTTGCGTCGGCTGCGCCGACCGTAGCCACGCCAGCAGCGGCCGCCACCGAGCTGGCGCTGGAGCTGGCGTTCTGGGACGCGGTGAAGGACAGCCGCACCAGCGCCGACTATCTGGCCTATCTGGAGCAGTATCCCAAGGGCCGCTTTGCCGCGCTGGCGCGGCTGCGCAGTGCCGGTGCACCGGCTGCTGCTGCTGTTGTGGCGCCGACTGTCGCTGCGCCGCCTGCCGGCAACTCGGCGCCGGTTTCGAACACGGTCACCGGCACTGCGCCATCGGGTGCGGCGGTCGTCACTGCTATTGCCCCGCCGTCAACGGGCGTGTCGCCGCCAATGGCGGTGCCGGGCGTGAGCATCGTGCGCTGGAAGCAGGGCGAGACCGAGCGCAGTCTGGACCTGCGCCACGGCGCCGGCATCAGCACGCAGGCCGAGTCGCCCGAAGGCCTGTACCTGGTGGCAGCCACCGGCGCGCTGCTGCACTGGGTGGACCGGGTGCGCGCGACGGTGCTGCGCTCCACGCCCGCGTTCGAGGGTACGGCCGCCCGCGTGACAGCCATGCAGTTCTCCGCCGACGGCCGCTGGCTGTTGCTGCGACTGGCCCGCGCAGATGGGGTCTACCAACGGTTGATGGCCGTGGACGGCAGCCGTGTGGCCTGGGAGCGGCCTGCATCGGAAGCGCGCTTCGCTGCCGATGGCCCATTCGTGCAGCTGCAACTGGCACAGGGCGGCAGCGAGAGCGTGCGCCTGCCATGACCGACTGCCCGCGCAATCTGTTCGCTAGCTTGACCAGTCCGTGGCGGCGCATCGCCGTCACGCTTGTGAGTCTGTGCCTGAGCCTGGCCGCCTGGGCCGGGCAGGATTGCGGCGAGCGCGCTGCGCCCACGCCGCAGGCCCTGGCACGTGGCCTGGCGCTGGGCGAGCGGGTGCGCGAGCAGCTGGAGGCCGGTGGCGCCTCGGTAGCCCTGGTGGGGCGCATCGGCTTGAATCTGGCCGAGTTCAACCAGCGCTACACCCACATGGGGCTGGCCGTGCGCGACCATGTGCGCCAGCGCTGGCAGGTACTGCACCTGTTCAACCCCTGCGGCAGGTCCGAATCCGAGATCATGGTGCAGCCGCTGGAGCAGTTCTACGAGGTCGACCTGTTCGAGTACGAGGCGCTGGTTCTCACGCCCTCGTACGCGCTGCAGCCCGCGCTGCGCAACACCTTCATGAACCCTGCCTCTACGCGCCTGTTGCACAAGCCGGCCTACAACATGATTGCGCATCCGTTCAACACGCGCTTTCAGAATTCGAACCAGTGGATTCTGGAGATGACCGCCATGGCGTTGGACCGCAGCGCCAAAGTACGAGACCGCGCCAGTGCCCAGGCCTGGCTGCAGGCCGCCGGTTACCAACCCGGTGCCATCCGCATCCCGAACCTGCGCCGCACCGGTGCGCGGCTGTTCAGCCCGCACGTGAGTTTTTCCGACCACACCCAGGAAGAGTACGAAAAGCAGAGCTATTTGGTGATCACGGTCGATTCGATTGCGCGCTTTCTGGCGGCGCAGGACCCGGGGCTGGTGTCGGATACGGTGCGCTGAATCAGGCGTTGGCGTTTGCACGCCGAGGACATCGAGGTCTGGCGTTTGCACGCCGTGGATGCCGGGGTGGGTAGCTCCGCGAATGTCCTCCGTCGTAGGCCAGCGGCCTCCGACACCCCCTTGACTTCGCAACGCCACCCACCCCCGCAAACCCCGCAGCGATCGTGGTTGGCACGCGTGGGCTGAGAACCAACAGAAACTGCACACAACTTCCCAGATCACCAGTTGAGCCTCGTGGCGCTCTTGGACAACGGCTCTGCCATGCCCTTCTTGATCAAATCGCGCGTGCCGGGGACCGACAATAAGCAGAGTGTTTCCTGGATGGCCTGCCAGTCCGGCGCCGAAACCAGGACTGCATTGCTGCGCTTCCCCAAGATCATGATCGGCTGATGCGACTTTGCTGTTTCATCAATGAGTCGGTACGGGCCTGCACGGGCCTCACTGGCGGTGACAGGCTTGGCCACAACAGACTCCAAATGACAAAGCTCGCCGGATCTGGCTGGCGGGGTGCTCGGCGCAGCGGCGTAAAGGGGGAGGAGGAGGCTGCAGGCCGACGACGGAGGACAGCCGCGGAGCTGAGTACGCCGTCGGCCTGATCCTGCTACAGCCGGGGAGCTGAGGACCTGCCTGATGCTGCTACAGCCGCGGAGCTGAGTGCGCCATCGCCCCGATCCTGCGAAGTCGGCGGCGTGAATCCTTCAATTCAAACATGTCGAAAGATTAACAGTAATTCAACATGTTAAGGCGCGGAGGTCAAAATGCGCTCGCCCAGGCCGTTTGGCCCCCGGTTTTCACTCGCAAATCTGCCCGCAAGGCGCATGGACAGGCTAGGGCGTACTACTGTTTTTGTAGTAACTCAGCGCTGCACGGCGGTTTTGCGATGCACCACCCAGGCCGCGAACCCGGCCAGCAGGAACAGCGCCACGGCCGCCAGGGCGACGAACTTGCCGGTGGTCAGCCACTGCACACCCTGGCCCCAGGCATCGCAGCGCGCTTCGGCGCGTTCGCAGGCGCGCAGCCACAGCAGGGTAGCGCCGTTTTCGGCCAGGTCCAGCAGCAACAGGGCCAGCAAGGGCCATTGCGCCACGGCGCTCAGCACGTCCTTGCCGCGGGGGCCGGGCACTCCGGCGTCGAGCCAGCGCCAGGCGGCAACGTTCAGGCGGCACAGCAGCCAGATGTAGGCGGCGATCAGGCCAAAGTCGACGACGGTGGCCCAGCGCAGGCGGCGGCCAAAGCTGCCGCAGCCCTCGGCTTCGGCGCCATCGGCACAAGGCCCCAGCACCGTCCAGTACAGCGCCATCAGCAACGCGCTGGCCAGCAGGCTGGTCCAGAAGTCCGGGCAGCGCCACAGGGCGCACCAGACGCTGCGGCCACTGGCGGCGTGCGCGGCGACGGACGGGTCCATCGCCGCGCCTTCGGGCGGAATGCGCCGGCGCAGGCCCAGCAGGGCCCACAGCGGCAGACTGAAAGCTTGGTTGTGCGCCAGGTCGGCGCTGTTGGCAACGATGCGCTCCAAGGCTGTGCTGTGCAGCGCCAGCCCCTTGTCCTGCGCCTGCTCCAGCATCCAGCGCAGCGTGGCGTTGGACAGGCCGCGCTGCGGGTAGGAGCCGCCGACATCGCAGTGCGCGCCCGGGTACCAGCGCTGCTGCAGCGACTGGATGCCGGTGTCGAAATTGGCTTCGTCATAGACCCGGGGCTTGTAGGGGGCGCGCAGCTCATCCAGTGCCAAGGCCTGGCGCACATGGTCGAAGGCTTTGCCCTTGACCGTGGCGGCGCTGGTGATGGACTTGGAGCGCAGGCCGCCGACCGACTCCACCGTGTCCCAGACGCCGATGAAATGGACCCGGGCGTCGGCACCCTCGACACAGAAGTTACTGCGCAGCTCGTTGGCCAGGTCCTGGCGGCTCATGCCGGCGCCGTTGGCCTGGCCCGGCGCGCTGAAGTACAGCCGCACCATGCTCGGCAGCATGGCCTCGCCGCCGCAGCGGATCACACCAAACAGGTTCACCATGCCGGCCACGCAGCGCGCTGTGAAGGCGCCGCGGGAAAAACCGAAGACATAGATCTGGTCGCCCGTGCGGTAGTGCTGCACCAGGAAGGCATAGGCCTGGAGGATGTTCTCGTAGATGCCCTGGCCGAAAGCCAGCCCCCAGAGCCGGGCGGCCAGCACCTTGATGCGCTCCCAGGGCGAGATGCTGGGCAGGTTGGTCGCTGAGCCGACACCGGGGTCGTAGAACACCAGCTGGTTGGCGTCCTTGTGCAGCGCCTGGATCAGCAGCACCACATTGGTGTCGCCGCCGCCGCCCCAGATATTGCCCGTGCCGTCACAACACACCACCAGATTACGGCCCATGCGCCACCCCTTTGGTTGCCAAGCGCTGGATTGTAGGCAGCGCCCTCCTGCTACAGTGAGGCCCATGCAGTGGCGACCCATCCTCGGCATCGTTGGCGGCAGCCTGATACTGCTCAGCGCGGTGCCACACGCCCTCGCGGGCTGGCCCCACATCCAGCAGGAGCTGGGCAAGATCGACGCATCGGATGACCTGGTCGAGACGCTGCGCATCGGCTGGCTGCTGGGCACGATGGCGATGGTTGCCTTTGGCTTGCAGGCCATCGTGCCGTGTGTGCAGCGCCTGCGCGGCCAGAGCGTGCAGTCCCTGCCGCTGTGGCTGGTGGCCGGAGCCTATGGTGGCTATGGCCTGTGGGCGCTGGTGGTCAGCGGCTTCGAGCCCAACTTCCTGGTTTTCGTCGTTCCGGCACTGCTGGTGGCGATTGCGGCGCCAGCCGGGAAGGCGCCCGAACCCAGAGAGTAGAGTGCCGCCAGGGCGCATGGACACTGTGCGGAGCGCTCCTGAACAGGCATCCCCCAGGGTGCGACAGGAGCTATTGCGTCAGGCCGGCAATTGCCAGATCTGCCGCTATCTGCCAGCGCGCGTCCGGGCTGGCGCCCAGCAGATCGAACAGTTCCTGCCGGGTCTGCGCCGCTGTTTGCTTCGGTATTCATGCGGTTCCCCTTGACATGCACAATGGGAATGAATGTACCGAGCCATCAACACTCCATCAAACGGTCAATGGGAATGAATTGCATGCGCCGAGCGCATATCAGGCCGGAAGCGGGGCAGGCGCCGCGCGCCATGGCCAGTTGCGCTGGAAGCGCTGGCCGTTGAGAAACACGCTGATCCAGCTGTTCTGCACCAGGTAGTGGTAGCTGAGGAAACATGCCACAGTGGTGATGCCCACGCCGATGCTGAACTTCAAGGCCGCTGGCAGGTCATGGGGCTGCAGCCACCAGGCTACCAGCGTGAGGATGGGCAGATGCGCCAGGAACACCCAGTAGGAGGATTGCGACAGGTACAGGCTCCAGGGTGATGCCCTGTCGCCCCAGCGCATGGCGCAGCCGATGCACAGCCGCACCAGGACCCAGGTGCACAGGGCATTGCTCAGCACCGCGCAGGCGTGGATCGCCGGCGTGACCTCCGCTGCCAGGTGCTCCGCGTGGCTGGCAAACATCGACAGGGCGAACAGCGGCAGGGCCAGCGCTGCGAGCCTGGGCACCTGCAGTGCCAGGCGCTGCAGGGTGCCGGGCCAGCTCTGCAGCGCGTAACCCAGGACGAAAAAGGAGCCGTAGTACAGCAGGGACGGCACGTGTGGCCTGAGCATCAGGAAGCCCTCATGGACCTGGCCACCGCGAAAGGGCCACAGTGTCACGCTGGTCCAGGCCACCAGCCATAGCAAGCCCTGCGGCGAGGCCAATGCACCACTGGCCAGCGCCGCCACGCGGCCCTGGGTGGCCAGCCAGCGACACAGCGGTAGCAGCAGGTAGAACCAGCACAGGTAGTACAGGAACCACAGGTGGCCCAGGCCGATTTCACCCACCGGCGCGCCGGCCGCCTTCATTTCCCGGCCCAGGGTCTGAAGCTGGCGCAGGTCGGGCAGCAGGTCATGCGTGCCGAAGCGCACCGAGAGGAAGAAGTCGATCATCAGCAGCGCGCTCAGCGGCAACACGGTCAGCACCGCCACCAGCAACGGTGCCAGCACCCGGGCGGCGCGGTTGCTTGCGGCACCGAGCAGGCCGCGCCTGGCCACCAGCAGCGCGGCAAAGAAGCCGGCCAGCACAAAGAAGGCGGGCATGCGAAAGCTGTGGATGAAGTGGAACAGCAGGTCAAAGGCGTAGCTGTTGTTGCGGTCGGTGGGGATCGGCATTGCCGGCACCGGCGCCGCCAGGTAGAACACGGCGCCGTGCAGCACGATGCCCAGCACCATCATGCCGCCGCGCAGGGCGTCGAGCCCGTAGTACCTGTGGTTGTCCATCGGCATGCCTTCCTGCGCCGCCGCCTGGGCGACGCGGCGTGGCTGAAATGTACGCGCAGACCGGCTGCCGGGGTAGCGTCAGTGCGGAGAATCAGGCCATCAGCACGCCTTGCTCCAGCCAGTCGCGCAGCCACAGGCCCAGTTGCTGCGGGTCGGACAGGGCCGGCGCGCCAGCCAGGGCCGCGCAGGCGGCGTTGATGGAGGAGCCTTGTGCCAGGCATTTCAGAAATTCAGCCTGGGCTGGTTCCAGGCTCTGGAACTGCGGTTGCAGTCCTTTACGCCAGACCATCAGCATGGTGGCAGCATCCAACGCTGCGACAGGTGGCACCTCGGTATCCAGATCAATGGCTTTCCAGATCGCCACGGCGTTGCTGTGCATGGGGCGCAGCAGCACGCTGGGATGCAGTGGCTGTTCCCGCGCCAGCCACTGGCCTGCTGCATCGGTCTGGGCCAGCGCTGCGTCCAGCGCTGGCGTGTCGGGGCCGTCAAACCTGCTGCGCAGGTCCCAGTCCAGCTGCGCCAGTTCCTGCAGTTCGGGGTTGCCCGGATAACGTGCATCGAGCCAGGCAGGCAGCTCGGCACCATAGCGGTTCAGGCTGCGCTGCAGCGGCGGGTGCTGCACCGCAAACTCCGTGGCGCCAGCGGCAAAGATGTCGGCGCCCATGAAGCTGCAGGTCTTGGCAAAGCTCTCGGCCAGCACGTCGGCCAGTCGGGCGCGGTAGGCATGGTGGTAAATGCCAAGGCGTTGAGTGGCCTGCGCTGCAGACGGCGCTGCCACCAGTGCTAGCGCTGCGGTGCTAGCGTCGGAGATCGTCGCGTCAGTGCCGGTATCGGTGGCTGGCGCGGGCCGGCGGTCCAGCACATGGGCACTCAGGCAGCGCTGGGTGAGTTCCAGTTGTGCCGGGCCGCCTGCTGTTGGCAAGCTTGGGGCCGCAGCCGGGAAAGTGATCGGGAACGTGCCTGGGTTTGCCGCGCCAACGTTGGCAGCAGCCACGCCGCG
>JANMKM010000339.1:0-4257 GCA_031372035.1 Rhodoferax sp.
GTCAGGGCCACATTGCGGGTGTCGCGGTCAAACAGCCGGGCACCCACCTGATCTTCGAGGCGGCTGATCATCTGGCTGAAGGCCGATGGCGAAGCATGGCAGCGCTGGGCCGCCATGGCAAAGCGGCGCGTGTCCTCCAGCGCCAGAAAGGCATCCACCAGCCGGCCCGACAGATTCATTAACAAATCAGCATAGTTGTTCCAATAAATCCAGTTTACATGCATAAGCTGCCGCGGCATAGTCTGGCCATGGACACAAAATTTCAAACCCTGGCCGTGGGATGCGCGGCCGGATACTCCGGTGACCGGGTCTATGCCGGCGCGCCGGTGGTGCGCACCCTGGTGGAGCGCGGCGGCCCCTGCGCCCTGATCTTCGAGAACCTGGCCGAACGCACCCTGGCCACCCAGCAGCTGGCCAAGCGGGCCAACCCAGCCCTGGGCTATGAGCCGCTGCTGGAGCTGCAGCTGCGCCCGGTGCTGGCAGACTGCCTGGCCCATGGCATCACCATCGTCGGCAACTTCGGCGCCGCCAATCCGGATGGCGCCGCAGGCGTGATCGAGCGCCTGGCGGCCGAGCTGGGCCTGCCGCGGCCGCGCATTGCCGTGGTCAGGGGCGACGACCTGTCGGACGCTGCAGCGCGGCCGATCCTGCGGGATCACCTCGGCGCTGACTTCGATGAGGCCCGCTTCGTCTGCGCCAATGCGTACCAGGGCGCGCAGGAGATCGCCGACGCGATCCGTGCCGGCGCCCAGATTGTGGTCACCGGCCGGGTGGCCGACCCATCGCTCACCGTCGGCCCGGCGCTGGCGCACTTCGGCTGGCGCGCCGACGACTGGAACGCAATTGCTGGCGCCACCATGGCCGGGCATTTGCTGGAATGCGGCGCCCAGGTCAGCGGCGGCTACTTTGCCGACCCTGGCGTCAAGGACGTCCCCGGCCTGGAAGACGTGGGTTTCCCGATAGCCGAGATCGCCATTGACGGCAGCTGCATCGTCAGCAAGGCCTCCCGCACCGGCGGCCTGGTGGACGAGCGCACTGTGAAGGAACAGCTGCTGTACGAACTGCACGACCCGGCGGCCTACATCACGCCCGACGTGGTGGCCGACATCACCGAGGCCACCGTGGCCCAGGTGGGGCCCAACCGGGTGCGCCTGTCCGGCGTGCGCGGCCATCCGCGCACGGCCACGCTCAAGGCCAGTGTGTTCTTCGACGGTGGCTGGTTCGGCGAAGGCGAGATTTCCTACGCCGGGCGCAATGCCGAGGCCCGGGCGCGGCTGTCGATGGAGGTGATGCAAAAGCGCATGGGCCCATTGCTGCCGCTGCGCTTTGACCTGATCGGCGTCTCCAGCATCCTGGGCGACGACGCCGGGCGCACGCTGCAGGCCTCGGCCGTGGGCCAGTGCACCGACATCCGGCTGCGGGTGGCCGGCCAGCACCAGGAGCTGGCAGTGGTGGACCGCCTGCTGCGCGAGGTCACGGCGCTGTGGACCGGTGGCCCGGCCGGTGGCGGCGGCGTACGCGTGGCCAAGCGCCAGCGCCTGTCCACCCGCTCCTGCCTGATCGCGCGTGAGCGCGTGCCGGCCAGCTTCGAGATTACGGCCTGATGCCACACCAGGAGCACCACTTGAACAACATCTCCCTCTATGACCTGGCCCACGCCCGCACCGGCGACAAGGGCAACCGGGCCAACATCAGCCTGATCGCGTATCGGCCGCAGGACTACGCGCTGCTGGTCGAACAGGTCACGGAAGAACGGGTGGCGGCGCACTTCGCCCACCGCCGGCCGACCCGGGTGCAGCGCTTTCTGCTGCCCAAGATGGCGGCCATGAATTTCGTGCTGGACGACGTGCTGGACGGCGGCGTCAACGATTCGCTCAACCTCGACATGCATGGCAAGGCGCTGTCGTTCCATCTGCTGGCCATGGAGCTGCGCGTTACTGCAGCCTCGGCCACTGCATCACAACAAAAGGAGATTCCATGAAAACCCGTACCGTTCTGAAATCGCTGGCTCTGGGCCTGGCCCTCGCAGCCATGGCCGCGCCCCTGCTGGCGCAAGGCTATCCCAACCACCCGGTGCGCATGGTGGTGCCGTTTCCGGCCGGCAGCGCCACCGATCTGGCGGCGCGCATCATGGCCCAGCAGCTGCAGACCTCGCTCGGACAACCCTTCGTCGTGGACAACAAGCCCGGAGCCGGCGGCTCGATTGCCGCCATGGAAGTGGTCCGCGCCACGGCCGACGGCCATACCCTGCTGTTCTCGTCCAACTCGGCCGTGGCCTCCAATGTGGCGCTGCTGAAGAACATTCCTTACGACCCGTTGAAGGACTTCTCGCCCGTTGCCGGCATCGGCGACAACATGTTGGTGCTGATGGTCAAAGCCGACCATCCGGCAAAGAACCTGCAGGATTTCGTTGCCTATGTGAAGCAGCGTCCGGGCAAGGTGACGGCCGGCTACGGGTCGTCGAGCTCGCAGGTCAGCATCGCCGTGCTGAACAAGCTGGGCAAGCTCGACGCGCTGCCGGTGCCGTACAAGGGCATCCCGCTGGCAGTCAACGACGTGATGGCTGGCGTCGTCGACTTCACCTTCGTGGACCTGGGCAATGCCATGGCCCAGGCGAAAGGCGGCAAGCTGCGGGCGTTGGGCATCACCTCAACCAAGCGCTCGGCCCTGGTACCGGACTGGCCGGCCCTGACTGAGGCCATGCCCGGCTTTGACATCACGGCCTGGTTCGCTGTGGTCGGCCCGGTCGGCATGCCCAAGGATGTGGTGGACAAGCTCAACGGCGCCGTGGTCCAGGCCCTGAACAGCGCCGAGACCCGGGACAAGCTGGCCGGCATCGGCATCCAGCCCATGCCCATGGCACCCGAGCGGCTCAAGGCCTTCATGGGAACCGAAGTCTCCAAGTGGGTGCGCCTGGTCAAAGAAGCCAACATCCAGCCAGAATGAATACCTCCAAAGTCATGCTGGTGACCGGCGCCAGCCGCGGCATCGGTGCCGAAATCGCCCTGCTCGCCGGCCGCAATGGCTGGCGCGTGGGCGTCAACTACCTGCACAGCGCCGCTGCGGCCCAGGCCGTGGTGCAGAGAATCACGGCTGCCGGCGGCCAGGCCCTGGCGTTGCAGGCCGACGTTGGCCAGCTGGACCAGGTGGTTGCCATGTTCGCGCAACTCGACGCAGCCTTCGGCCGTATGGATGCGCTGATCAACAACGCCGGCGTGCTGGCCCACTTCCGGGTCGACGAGGTGGACGAGCACAACGTGGCCGACCTGTTCCGCGCCAATGTCTTCAGCGCCTACTTCTGCGCCCGCGAAGCCGTGCGCCGCATGTCCACCAGGCATGGCGGCAGCGGCGGCGTGATCGTCAACATGTCGTCGGTGGCTTCGCGCCTGGGTGGCCTGGGTGGTGGTGCCGCCTATGCCGCATCCAAGGGGGCGATGGACAGCTTCAACCTTGCGTTGGCCAAGGAAGTAGGCCCGGAGGGCATACGCGTCAACGCCATGCGCCCAGGCCTCATTTCCACCGAGATCCACAACGTGCACGGCGGCATCGACAAGATGGAGCAGCTGGCCAGGACTGCCGTGCCGCTGGGCCGGGCCGGCTCGGCGCTGGAAGTGGCCGAAGTGGCGCTATGGCTGGCCTCGGACGCGTCGTCCTACGTGCACGGCTCCATCGTCGACGTGGCCGGTGGCCGCTGAACTTTCTACCTCCAACCCCAGGATTCACCCATGGCCCAGAGCCGCAAAGTCATCATCACCTGTGCCGTCACCGGCTCGATCCACACGCCCTCGATGTCGCCCTACCTGCCGGTCAGTGCGCAGGAGATTGCCGACGCCGCCGTGGGCGCTGCCGAAGCCGGTGCCGCCATCGTGCACCTGCATGCCCGCAAACCGGAAGACGGCCGGCCGGACCAGACGCCGGACGCCTTTCGCGCCTTTGTGTGCGACATCAAGGCCCGCAGCAACGCGGTGCTCAACATCACCACCGGCGGCGCGCCCACCATGACGGTGGACGAGCGCATGCAGCCGGCGCTGCAGCTCAAGCCCGAGGTGGCCTCGCTCAATATGGGCTCCATGAACTTCGGCCTGTTCCCGGTGCTGGGCCGCTACAAGGAGTTCAAGCACGCCTGGGAACGCAGCTTTCTGGAGAGCACCCGCGACCTGGTGTTCCAGAACACCATTGCCGACATTGAATTTGAGCTGACGCGCGGTACCGAGAACGGCACCCGCTACGAGTTCGAGTGCTACGACACGGCCCATC
>JANMKM010000350.1:0-5962 GCA_031372035.1 Rhodoferax sp.
TGCGGCCGCCCAGGATCTGCAAGGTCTGCATCGGTGCCAGCAAAGGGCCCTTGCCCATGGGCACCAATTCGTCCAGCTTGTGCCAGATGGAAGGCTGGCTCTGGTACTGCTCGATCTTGCCAACCGCGCCCATCTCATACATTGCCGCCAGGCTCAGCGCCAGACCTGTCTCACCGGCACGGCCAGTACGGCCGATGCGGTGCACGTGCACCTCCGGATCGGGCGTGATGTCGACATTGATCACCGCCTCCAACTGGTTGATGTCCAGTCCGCGCGAAGCCACGTCGGTGGCCACCAGCACCGAACAGCTGCGGTTGGCAAAGCGCGCCAGCACCTGATCCCGCTCGCGCTGCTCCAGCTCACCGTATAGCGCCAAGGCCTCGAAGCCCTGGGCGCGCAAAAACTCCACCAAATCCTTGCACTGCTGCCTGGTGTTGCAAAAGGCCAGGGTGCTGACCGGGCGAAAGTGGTTCAGCAGCGAAGCCACGGCAGCAAAGCGGGTCGGCCGCGTGACTTCGTAGAAACGCTGCGCGATCAGGCCCTGGGTGATCTGGTCCTGCACCTGCACCCGTTGCGGCGCCCGCATGAACTGCTGGGCCAGTTTGGCGATCTCTGGCGGATAGGTGGCGGAGAACAGCAGCGTCTGGCGATCCGGTGGGGCCTGCCGAACCACGGTGGCTATGTCCTCGACAAAGCCCATGTCCAGCATCCGGTCGGCCTCGTCCAGCACCAGGGTATTAAGCGCTTCCAGACTGAGATAGCCGCGCGCCAGATGGTCCATCACGCGTCCTGGCGTGCCGACCACAATATGGGCGCCATGTTCCAGACTGGCGCGCTGGCCGCGCAGTGCGACGCCGCCGCACAGGGTCACCGTCTTGATGTTGTCCTGGGCCCGCGCCAGGCGGCGCAGCTCCTGCGTCACCTGGTCGGCCAGCTCACGCGTCGGGCACAGCACCAGGGCCTGCACCGCAAAGCGGCGCGGGTTCAGGTTTGCCAGCAACGCCAGTGCAAAGGCTGCCGTCTTGCCGCTGCCGGTACTGGCCTGGGCAATCAGGTCTTTGCCTGCCAGCGCCAGCGGCAGGCTGGCGGACTGGATCGGCGTCATCTGGAGGTAGCCCAGCTGGGTCAGGTTGGCCAGGGCGGCGGGATGCAGGGGCAGCGTGTCGAAACCCGCCTGCGGCGCGGCGGGCAGCGGCGCTGCGGCGGGGGAAGTTGTCATGCGCCGATTATCGGTACCGGCTGTGATGGTCGAGGTACCCACCGCCCATGCCCCTATGATGCCCTTGCGCGGGCATCGCCACGCCCTGCCGCCGCACCGGTGGCGCCAACCAGGAACACCAGCATGAGCAAAAAAGTCTGTGTCGTCTCGGGCTCTTCTTCCGGCATCGGCGCCGCCACGGCGCGCCTCTATGCCCGCAACGGCTGGAACGTGGTGGTGAACTACTCGCGCGAACGCTCACCGGCCGAGGCCGTGGCCGAAGAATGCCGGGCCTTGGGGGCCGAGGTGCTGGTGCTACGCGCCGACATCGCCAGCGATGATGACTGCCGCGCCATGGCACGCGAGGTCGGCAACCACTGGGCCCGCTGCGACGCCCTGATCACCAACGCCGGCACCACCAAGTTCGTGCCGCTCAAGGACCTGGAAGGCCTGAGCGCCGATGACTTCCACAATATTTACAGCGTCAACGTGATCGGCAGCTACCAGATGACGCGGGCCTTCGTCCCGCTGCTGCAGCGCCATCCGGTGACCGGCGTGGTGAACATCTCGTCCATCGCCTCGATCATGGGCACCGGCTCCAGCATCGCCTACATGGCATCCAAGGGCGCGCTCAATGCCATGACCGTGGGCCTGGCGCGGGCCCTGGGGCCGCAGATCCGCGTCAATGCCATTGCTCCGGGCCTGGTGGAGACGCCCTGGCTGCGAAACGGCCTGGGTGCGGAACGCTACGCCGCGACGGTGCAGGCCTACCGCAGCCGGGCCGCGCTGGACGCCGTGATCAGCCCCGAGGACGTGGCCGACGCGGCCTGGTGGCTGGGCGCCAGCGCTGTGAAGACCACGGGCGAAGTGCTGCTGCTCGACGCCGGGTTGCGCCTGACCCGGCCCTGAGCAGGCTCGCGGCCATTCGCCAGTTGCCGCAACGCAGGTCTTTAACACGACCCGCGGGATAACCCTATCTATGCAGCCATGAACGGCCCACTAGGATGGTCGTTCAAAACGAACGGTCGTTCTATTTCTTGAGGGGACAGGCATGAAACGATGGACATGGGCGCTATGCGCCGCGAGCGCCACTGCGCTGCTGGCGTCTTGCGGCGGCGGTGACGGCGTTGCCACGGGCAACAACACGGGCTTTACCCAGATGGTGGTGTTCGGTGACAGCCTGAGCGACATTGGCAGCTACAAGGTGGGCTCGATTGCGGCGCTCGGTGGCGGGCGCTGGACCGTGAACAGCGCCGACGCAAAAAACTGGACCGAGCTGATTGCCGCCCAATACGGACTGCCCACACCCTGTGCGGCGCAGACCGGGCTGTTCCCGCTGATTCCCGGTTTCGCCGGCGCGGCGATCCAGAATTTCTCCACCTGCCGCAACTATGCCCAAGGCAGCTCGCGCGTCACCAGCCCGGCCGGCCCGAACAGCACCGCGGTGCAGGCGGCGGTCTCGGCCGGCAATGGTGGCGGTGCCGCTGGCGCGGCTGCGGCGGCAGCGGCGGCGCCCCTGGGGCTGATGGCGATTCCGATCGTGACCCAGATGAACAACCACCTGACAGCCGCCGCCGGCAGCTATGGTGGCAAGGAACTGGTGGCCGTCATGGCCGGTGGCAACGACTTCTTCATGAACCTCAATGCCCTGGCCAACGCCTCGGCCGGCGGCGCCTCGGCCGTCGGCGCAGCCCAGCTGGCTGGCTGGACTGCGGCAGAGCAAGGCGCGGTGGCTGGTGGCGGCGCCGCCGCCGGTGCCGCCGGTGCCAACGCCGCGGTGGCTGGCATGACCCGGGCCGCGACCGAATTGGTGGGCTACATCAAGACGCTGGTGGTGGCCAAGGGCGCGAAGTACATCGCCGTGGTGAACCTGCCCGACGTGACGCAGACACCGTTCGGCAGCTCGCTGGACGCCACTTCCAAGGCCATCGGCACCAGCATGATCACGGCTTTCAACAGCACCTTGAGCGCCGGCCTGGCCGACGCTGCCGGTGTCATCATCGTCGACGCCTACACCCAGGGCCGTGACCAGATCGCCAACCCGGCGCAATACGGCCTGCTCAACATCACGGTGCCGGCCTGCAGCGCAACGTCGCCGGCCAACCCGCTGGCTGGCAGCTCGATCACCTGCAGCCCCGCCAGCACCGTGGTACCAGACACCAGCAAGTACCTGTTTGCCGACACCGTGCACCTCACGCCCTTCGGCTACAAGTTGCTGGCGGAGTATGTGACGCTGCGGATGATCACCGCCGGCTGGCGTTGAACCCATCTCCTGTGAGGACCACTTCCATGCACATCCGAATCCACCACCTCCTGGCACTGCTGGCGCTGGCCGCCTGCGACCACGCCATGGCGCAAAAGGCCGGCAGCTTCAGCGCCTCCATCGGCGTGACCAACCTGGCCCCCTCCGTCAGCAGCGGCAACCTGACGGCGCCCAGCCTGCCCGGCACCCAGGCCACGATCAACGAAAACACCCAGCTCACCGCCAACCTGAGCTACATGCTCAGCGACAACTGGGCGGTCGCGGTGCCCCTGGGCTACGGCTTCAAGCATGACGTCACCGGCACCGGCGCAATTGCCGGCGCCGGCGTGATCGCCACCACCAAGGCCCTGCCGATCACGGTACTGCTGCAATACCATTTCATGGACCCGGGCAATGCCTGGCGGCCCTATGTCGGCGCCGGCTACACCTATGCCAAGCTCTACGACACCCAGGGCACGGCAACACTGACAGCTCTGACCAATCCCGGTGGCGCTGCTACAACCGCGTCCTTCGAGTCCAAGTCGGCAGTCACGCTGCAGCTGGGCGTGCTCATCAACGTGAAAGACCGCTGGTTTGTGGACCTGGCATACACCAAGACCAAGCTCAGCACCCGTGGCACCCTGTCCACCGGGCAGACGCTTGACATGAAGCTGGATCCGAGCACCTTCACTGTGGGCCTGGGATACCGCTTCTAAATGATTCCTGAAACCATTGAACGCTGGCACGGCATCGTCAAGTCGCGCGATCCGGAGGCCCTGAAGGAGCTGTTAGCCGACGATGTGGTGTTTCTCTCGCCGGTGGTGCACACGCCGCAGGTGGGCAAGGCCATCACCTGGCAGTACCTGCATGCCGCGCTGCATGTGCTCAACAACGACAGCTTCACCTATCTGAACCAGTGGTTCGGTGAAACATCGGCCGTGCTGGAGTTCCAGAGCACGGTGGACGGCATCGTCATCAATGGCATCGACATGATCGGCTGGGACGCGCAGGGCCGGATCAACAGCTTCAAGGTCATGGTGCGGCCGCTCAAGGCCGTTAACAAGCTGCACGAGCTGATGGGCCGGATGCTGCAGGCGATGAGCCAGACCCGCACCTGACAGCGCGCCGGCCCCGTAGCGGCGCCCAGGTCAGCTTTACACTGTCTGGCTATACCGGGACGCTCGCTGCGGCCCGGCTGTCATCCGAACCAGGCTTCCTCATGCCCTCCTTGAGCATTTCCACTGCATTTGATTCCGGCGCCATCGAGGTGCTGAGCCTGGCTGATCCGGCCGACATCCAGCTCAACATCCGAGCCGACAACGCGAGCAGCTTTGCCCAATGGTTCCATTTCTGCCTGCAAGGTGCTGCCGGGCAGGCCGTGACGCTGCGTTTTCTCAACGCCGGCGCCTGCGCCTACCCCAAGGGCTGGGAGGGCTACCGGGTTGTGGCCAGCTATGACCGACAGCACTGGTTCCGGATCGACACCGCCTTTGACGGCCAGGTCATGAGCGCCAGCCTGACTCCCGACAACCACAGCATCTACTTCGCCTACTTCGAACCTTATGCCTGGGAACGCCATCTGGACCTGCTGGCCTCGGCCAGCCAGAGCGAGCATGTGCAACAGGAGCAACTGGGCCGCACCCTGGACGGACGGGACCTGGCGGTGCTGCATATCAGCGACCCGGCCAGCAACGCCGCCAAGCGCCAGATCTGGCTGATTGCCCGCCAGCACCCGGGCGAGACCATGGCCGAATGGTTCGTCGAGGGTTTTCTGGAGCGGCTGCTCGACGGCGACGACCCAGTTGCACGGGTGCTGCTGCAACGCTGCGTATTCCACGTGGTGCCCAACATGAACCCGGACGGCGCGGTTCGCGGCAACCTGCGCACCAATGCCATCGGCGCGAACCTGAACCGGGAGTGGGCCGAGCCAAGCCTGGAGCGCTCGCCCGAGGTATTTCTGGTGCGCCAGCGGATGCAGCAGACCGGCGTCGACCTGTTCCTGGACGCCCATGGCGACGAAGGCCTGCCCTTTGTATTTGTTGCTGGCTCCGAGGGCAACCCCGGTTACAGCCCGCGGATTGAAGCCCTGGAGCATGCCTTCAAGGCTGCCTGGCTGGCCACCAGCCCGGACTTCCAGGACCAGCATGGCTATGGCCGGGCCCAGCCGGGCAGCGCCAACCCCACCCTGGCCACCAACTGGGTGGCCCAGGCCTTTGACTGCCTGGCCTACACCATCGAGATGCCCTTCAAGGACAACGCCAACCTGCCCGACCCGGTGGTCGGCTGGAACGGCGAGCGCTCGCGCAAGCTGGGCATGGGCGTGTTGCTGCCGCTGCTGGCCGTGGTCGACAAAATTCGCTGACCCCGGCAGGCACAGGGCCGGCACATTCCTTATGATGTAACCAGACTTAGCTCATGCACCATGGATGACCTGCTGGCCCACGAATTCGGCGTGATCACGAACCTGCGCCGCTTGCATGCCATCGAGGCGCCGGGCCGGCGCGCCCTGGCCGCGGGCAACC
>JANMKM010000401.1:0-3302 GCA_031372035.1 Rhodoferax sp.
GGCGTAGCGAAGTCAAGGGGGAGGAGGAGGCTGCAAGCCGACGACGGAGGACATTCGCGGAGCTACCCACCTCGGTGTCCTCGGCTTGCAAGCGCTGGACCCCCGGCGCCCTTGGCTTGCCTCTGCCGAAGCTCAGCTCAGCGGTCATCAACTTCTCCCGTGCACGAGCCGTCGCTCCAGCAGTTCAAACACAGCCTCACTGAACAAAGCCAGCAGCGCGGCGGGCAGGGCGCCGGCCAGCAACAGTTCACCGTCGTTCAGTGCCAGGCCGGTGACGATGCGCTCGCCGAAGCCGCCGGCGCCGACGAAGGCGGCTATGGTTGCGGTGCCGATGGCAATGGCTGTGGCGGTGCGGATGCCGGCCACGATGGTGGGCAGTGCCAGCGGCAATTCGATCAGCCGCATCCGCTGGCGCGGGCTCAAGGCCAGGGCCATGGCCGCCAGGCGCAGCTCCTGCGGTACCTCCATCAAACCGGTGACGGTGTTGCGCATGATTGGCAGCAGTGCGTACAGGGTCAGCGCCAGCAATGCCGGCAATGTGCCGATGGCTCCCAGCAGCCAGATCAACGCCGCCAGCAGGGCCAGCGAAGGTATGGTCTGCAGCAGGCTCGCGGCGCCCAGCACCAGCGCCCGTGCCTTTGCGTGCGGGAACACCAGCACGCCGGCAGGTACCGCGAGGCCGGTCGCCAGCAGCACCGAGATGCCTACCAGCCCCAGGTGCTGCCCGGCCAGGCGCCACAGGTCGGGGCCGGCAAGCTTGGACCAGAAGCCGCGTCTGGCGCTGTCGGCGGTGCTTGGCGCCGGACCGGACATAGCCGCCGGAGCGGGCAGTGCGGTTTGGCGCTGCGCCAGGTGCTCGCGGGCAATCACGTCAAACGGCACGCTCTGCAGTTCGGCCCGCGCATTCATGGCCACCATGGCGGCCTCGTCAATGCTGCCGGCCAGCGCCTGCAGCCGGGCCCAGGCCTGTGGATGGCGGGTCGGCAGGTCCAGTCGGTACAGCAGCACCGCGTCATAACGCGGGAAGTGCTGCTGGTCGTCGGCCAGCACCTGCAGGCCCAGATGCGCGATCTTGGCGTCGGTGGTGTAGATGTCCATCACGTCGATCTGGCCGGCGGCAATGGCGTCGTAGGCCAGGCCGTGGTCCAGCCCGGTCGGCTGCTGCGGCAGCCGGTAGCGGGCCGCCAGACCGGGCCAACCGTCGGCGCGTCCCAGGAACTCGTTGGACAGGCCGAACTTCAGTTGCGGCTGCCGCGCCAGGTCGCTTAAAGCGAGCAAGCCCAGGCGCCGGGCGGTGTCGGCGCGCAGCGCCAGGGCATAGCCGTCGTTGAAGCCCAGGGCAATGGCGGCGCCCAGACCCAGCGGTGCCAGGGCCCGGTTCATCTCGGGCAGGGTCAGCGGCTGCGGGCTCTTGAGAATTTCCAGGCTGATGGTGCCGGTGTATTCGGGGTACAGGTCGATGGCGCCGGAGCGCAGCGCCTCGTAGACGATGGCGGTGTTGCCCAGGCCTTGCCGTACCTCAGGCTTTGTGCCACCGGGCAATGTGGCCTGTTGCGCCAGCACTTCGGCCAGGATGTAGGACTCGGTGAAACGCTTGGAGCCGATGCGCAGTGGCGCGGCTGCGTCGTCGGCCCATACCATGCCGGCCCACAGCGCCAGCAGGCAGGTTGCCCAGAGCCGCCAGTCACGCACTGAGCACGACCTCGCCCTCGATCTCCACCGGAATGTCAAAGGGCAGCACCGCCATGCCGACGGCGCTGCGGGCGTGGGCGCCAATGGCCGGGCCGTAGAGCTCGATGATCAAGTCGGAAAAGCCGTTGATCACCGCTGGCTGCTGGTGAAAGCCCGGCGCCGAGTTGACCATGCCGAACACCCGCACCCAGGCGCTGACACGGTCCAGGTCGCCAATGGTCCGCTTCAGGCTGGCCAGGATCGACAGCGCTGTCAGCCGGGCTGCTGCATAGCCCTGCTCCACCGTCAGCTCGCGCCCGAGCTTGCCGCGCGGCATGGCTACGCTGCCGTCGGTATGCTGAGGGCCGTGGCCGGAGATCAGGGCCCGGGTGCCGACGCAGTGCACAAACTGGAACGGCAGGCGCACGCCCGGCGGCAGTTGCAGTGGCTCGGGCAGCACCAGGCCCAGCGCCGCCAGTCGTTGTTCTACAAAAGCCATGTGCAGATCCTCAAGGGTGGTGGTGGTTTGCGGTCTCAGCGGCCCAGGAGCAGGCTCAGCAGCCGCGGCGGCGCAGTACGGTCCTGGCCCGGGTCGCGCAGTTCCTGCATCCGCAGCGGCCGCAGGCCGGCATGCACGGCGTCATTCAGGTAGTCGCTGACATCGTGGCGCCAGGCCGGCACCAGCACCAGCTGGCCCGAGCGGCTGTCGTTGAAGCGGGCCTGGCTGCCGGCCAGCTGGCGGTAGGGGTGCAGTTCGCACACCAGCATTTCGCCGTCCGGGCGCAGCACCCGTGCGGCCTGGGCAAAGATGGGCGTCAGCGCGTCAATATGTTCCAGCACCAGCATGCAGACGACCAGGTCCATGCTGGCTTGGCCCAAGCCCCAGTCGTGGCGGATGTCGCGCTGCTCGAAGCGCACGTGGGGTGCGCTGCAGCGGCTGCGCGCCTGCTCCAGCATGCCGGTGGAAAAGTCCATCGCCACCAGCTGCTTGCAATGCTCTGCCAGGTAGCCGGTATTCAGGCCGGTGCCGCAGCCGATCTCCAGCACATCGCGCCGCAGCAGGGCCAGTCCATGGTGCCGCAGCGCCCAGGCGGCGAGGTCGCGCGTGGCATTGTCCACCGCTTCGTAGCTGTGAGACCAACGGTCATAGGCCGCCGCTACGGCGTCCACGGGTACGGCATCAGCAGACAGCGGCATGGCCTCAATGCGCCTCGGAGTGAATTACGCGTCGCATGCGGGTCTCCTGATTGGACACTACTGTAAACCGCCAGCGTTCACTGTGGCGTCGAATCCCTGCAACACATTGACCACGTTGATGCCGATGTCGGCTACGGCGTAACCGCCCTCGAAGCAGAACACGGTCGGCAGGTCGGCACCGGCGATCGCCTGGCCGACAGTTGGATAGTCCGCGCTGTGCAGCTGGAAGCCCGAGATTGGGTCGCCTACAAAGGTGTCCACGCCCAGCGCCACCACCAGTGCCTGGGGCTTGAAGGCGCGTACCGCTTGCAATGCTGTCTGCAGGGCGGCGTTCCAATGCGCAAAGTCGCTGCCGCGTGGCAACGGCAGGTTCAGGTTACAACCCAGGCCCGGCCCCTCGCCACGCTCGTCGGCATGGCCCAGGAAGAACGGGT
>JANMKM010000412.1:0-5323 GCA_031372035.1 Rhodoferax sp.
TCATCGACGAGGCGCAGAACCTCTCCAGTGACGTGCTGGAGCAGTTGCGTCTGTTGACGAACCTGGAGACCAGCGAGCGCAAGCTGCTGCAGATCATCCTGATCGGCCAGCCCGAACTGCGCCAGCTGCTGGCCCAGCCGCAGCTGGAACAGCTGGCGCAGCGGGTGGTGGCGCGTTTCCACCTGCAGGCGCTCTCGAAGGCTGAGACCGGCCAGTACATTGCGCACCGGCTGAGTGTGGCCGGCCTGCGCGGTCCGATACCGTTTGAGCGCGCTGCCACCCTGCGCATCCACCAGCTGGCGCGGGGCATTCCACGCCGCATCAACCTGCTGTGCGACCGCGCCATGCTCGGTGCCTTTGCCAGTGGCAGCCGCAACATAGACCGGGCCATCGTCGAGCGTGCTGCCGCCGAGGTGCTGGAGCGCTCCGAACTGGCCGGCGCGCCGGCCAGTGCAGGTGCCCTGTCGCGCGCTGGCCTGCTGGGGCTGGGCCTGGCTGCAGGCGTGGCGCTGATTGTTGCTGCCAATGCGCTGTTGGGCGCCCGGGTCGAGTCGCCGGCGGCGCTGACGGGCACGGCGCCGGCCACACGCCCAGCCATTGCGCTGCCAGCCGCGCCAGCGGTCGCGCCGCCGCCGCCATCACCCGTTGCCACGCTGACGCCCAATGCGACGTCTGCTGCACCGGTGTTGCCGGATGCGCAGCCGCTCGGCACCACCGAAGCCGCAGCCTGGGGTGATCTGGCAGCCCTGTGGGGTGAAAGTGGCGCCAACCCCTGCCAGCGCGGCACCGCCAGCCCGGTCCAGTGCTTCAAGGCGGTGGGCAGTCTGGCGCTGGTCCGCCAACTCGGCCGGCCCGTGGTCCTGCGCCTGCAAGCCGCGGGTCAGCCAGTGACCTATGCGGTGCTGACCGGGATTGGCGTTGACAGCGCCACCCTGCTCTTTGGCGGTGCCGCGCACCAGGTACCGCTGGCGCGCCTGGGAGCCGCCTGGCGCGGAGAATTTGCCGCGCTGTGGCGCGCGCCTCCGGGGTTTGCCGGGGGTGTCTGGGACGGCCAGCGGAGCCCGGCGGTGGACTGGCTGGCGCAGCAGTTGGCGCGCTGGCGCGGCCAGGCCGAACCGGGAACAGGGCTGGTGCTGGACGCGGCTCTGCGGGCCCAGGTGCAGTCCTTCCAGCTGGCGCAGGGGCTGGTGCCAGACGGCCGGCCCGGGCCGCTGACGCTGATGCTGCTGAATCGCGTTGGTGGCGTGGCGGAGCCGGTTTTGCAGACGGGGCCGTCTTATTCACGGATAGGTTCTTAGCGTGTCATACATCCTGGATGCCCTGAAGACTGCCGACGCCCGGCGCGGCCGCGACTCCTTGCCCGGCATGCACGCAACACCGGGGCGGATGGTGTTTGCACCCGAAGGCGCCGCGCCCAGGGCCTGGATCTGGGTGGTCGCCGGCATGGCGCTGGCTTTGCTGCTGTGGCTGGGTTGGCGGCTGGCGCCGCAGCCGGTGCAACAGACCATGCAGCCGGCTGTGCCGCAAACTGCGCAGCCATCTCCGCAGCGGAACGTGCAGCCATCAGTGTCGTTGCAGCAGGCGGTGCCTGCGGCCAGCCCGGTCGTGGCGACGCGTGTTGTGCCAGTGGCGTCAGCCGTCGTAGCCGTGGCCCCAGCGCCGGTGCCGGCTACCCCGGCACCCGCGCCGATGCCGGCCTTGCCGGTGATACGACCCGCTGCATCGCCAGCGCCAGCACCAACCACGCAGCCTGCGATGTCCACGGGCAAACCGGCTGCAGCCACGGCCATGGCTCCTGCTTCCCCGGCCGCGACTCCTGTGTCCGCGGCTGCGGTCGTTGCGCCGTCACGTGTGTCCGATGCCACGACTGCGCCGGCAGTTGCAGCTCCAACCGCAGCCCCGCGCATCCTGAGCCTGGAGGAGCTGCCGGCAAGCGTGCGTAGCGCCTGGCCAACGCTGACGATCCAGGGTGCGTCCTATTCCGAAAACGCCAGCCACCGCCTGCTGATCGTCAACGGCCAGGTGCTGCATGAGGGCGAGACCGTGGCGCCGGAGCTGGTGCTGGAGGAAATCCGATTGAAACTGGCGGTGTTTCGCTTCCGGGGTCAGCGAGTCGGCATGCCGTATTGAGGTCGGTTGACACATCAGGTGCTTTGCGCATTGCGTGCCCGGGGTGGAGCGTCTATCCTGTGACCGGCCTTGCGGCCTCGTTGGCCTCGTTGGCCTCGTTGGAACCCCGCCTTTGCGCACACAGGAGAAGCACCATGTACAAGCGAATTTTGCTGGCCTATGACGGCTCCACCTCCGGGCAGAAGGCCTTGCTGGATTGCCACGACATCGCGCAATGGAGCAGTTCGGCCCTGACCCTGGTGGCGGTGATGCCGCTACACATGGACCTGATCGGCATCGAGGGCGGCGTCTACGACCGCGGCATCGTCGAACAGGAGAAGGAAAAGTACAAGGCGATCCTGGAGGACGGTTTGCAGCGGCTCACGGCCTCCGGCCACCAGGTGACGGGTGAGGTGCTGGTCGGGGAGACCGTGGACGAGTTGACCAAATACGCGCGCAAGATCCAGGCGGACCTGATCGTGGTGGGTCACAAGCACCTGGACGGCTGGGCGGCGCGCTGGTGGCGTGGCTCGATCTCCGGCGCGCTGATCGAGCATTCACCTTGCAGCGTGCTCGTGGCCATCACCCATTGAGAGCTTGCTGGCTTGCCCTGCTGCTGTTCCTGTCCCCAGGGCTGGCCACCGCCCAGGGCGCGGCGCCGGCCGGCCGCATTGACATTGGCACGGCTGACTGGCTACTGTCGCTGAACGCTTTGCGCGCCGAGGGCTGCGGCGCACAGTCCCGTGCCGCCGCCGGTCTCATGGCCAACGAGCAGCTGTCGCAGGCCGCACGCCTGCTGGCCCGGGGTGCCGAGCTGGAGGATGCGCTCAAGCAGGTGCACTACAAGGCCAACCGGTCCTTCCTGCTGGCCCTGCGCGGCTACCAGGCCGCCGGTGGCCTGGACAAGGTCCTTCGCGGCAACTACTGCGCCCACGTGCTGGACCCGCAATACGCCCAGGTGGGCGCCTTCCAGCAGCGCGACGCGGTCTGGCTGGTGCTGGCCGCGCCTTTTACACCGCCTGCTCCCGAGGCCTCAGCCGCGATTGCACGCGAGGTGCTGGCCCTGGTAAACACGGCGCGGCGTGAGGCCCGGGTCTGCGGCGGGCGCAGCTTCGCCGCCACCGGCAGCGTGCGGCTCAACGCTGCGCTCGGTGCCGCAGCGATGCAGCATGCGCGCGACATGGCGACCAAGGACTTCTTTGACCACAGTGGCAGCGATGGCAGCACGCCGGCGGTGCGCGCCAACCGTGCGGGCTACCCCTGGCGCGAGATCGGCGAAAACATCGCGGCCGGGCAGAACACGCCGGCCGAGGCTGTTGCCGGCTGGCTGAAAAGCCCGCCGCACTGCGCCAACCTGATGGCGCCGCAGCACACCGAGATGGGCCTGGCCTACGCGGTCAACCTGGACAGCAGCCAGGGCATCTACTGGGTCCAGGTGTTTGCCGCGCCACGATGATTTCACCCCGCTTCGTGAACCTTGTCGGCCTCGGTGATGAAGGAGTCGGCGAAGAACTCGTCCGGCGGCAGGCCGGCCTGCGCGGTGTAGGCGGCACGGGCCGAGTCGATCACGATCGGCGCGCCGCAGGCATACACCTGATGCCCGGAGAGGTCCGGCAGGTCCTGCAGCACGGCGGCGTGGACAAAGCCGCTGCGCCCGCTCCAGCCGTCTTCGGGCAGGGCGTCGGAGATCACCGGTACATAGCGCAGGTTCGGCATCTCCGCCAGGCGCTCTTGCACCCAGTCCTGCAGGTACAGGTCTGCCGGGCGCCGGCCACCCCAGTAGAGCGTGGCCGGCCGGGTGACGCCGACGCGCTGCATCTGCTCGATCACCGCCTTGATCGGTGCGAAGCCGGTACCCGAGGCCAACAGCACCATCGGCTTGTCGCTGTTCTCACGCAGGTAGAAGCTGCCGAACGGCCCTTCGATGCGCAGGATTTCTTTTTCCTTCATGGCGCCGAACACGTGATCAGTGAACTTTCCACCGGGCATATGGCGGATGTGCAGCTCGATCGCGTTCACCGGCACGACCACTGGCGCGGCCGGGTCTGGCATCGGGGCGACCGGCTCGGGCACTCGCGGCGCGTTCGCCATGGAGTAGCTGCGCCGCGCGCCGTCGCGCAGCAGAAACTCCACGTACTGCCCGGCGTAGTAGCTGAAGCTGTCGCTGGCGGGAAGCTGCAAGCGCACCAGCATCACGTCGTGCGACTTGCGCTCCAGCGAGATCACCCGGGTGGGCATGCGCTTGATCGGGAAGGCGCCTGCATCCGTGACCTGGCGCGACTCCAGCACCACGTCGCTGTGCGGCACGCCGCAGCAGGTCAGCACATAGCCTGCAGCTTCCTCGGCCTCGCTCAGGGCCTTGGTCTGGTGCGGCCCGTGCACCACCGTGCCTTCGAGCTTCTTGCACTTGCAGGAGCCACAGGCGCCGTCCTTGCAGCCGTAGGGCAGGCCGATGCCCTGGCGGATGCCGGCGGCCAGCATGGCTTCGCCCGGGTTCGCATGGAAGCTGCGGCCGCTGGGCTGGACATTGATGGTGAAACCGCTGACTCCGTCGTCGGTGCTGTTTTCGGGCGTCATGGTTTGGGTATCCTCGGAGTCATCTTGTTCTAGGGTGCGTCGATTTTGCCTTCAAACCAAAGCCCGCTGGGCGCGCTGCCAGCGCGCTTTCGCCGACCGCGTCTGCTGATTGTCGGCTGTGGCGATGTCGGGGTGCGGGTGGCCCGGATGGCCGCGCCGCGCTGGCGGTTGCTGGCACTCACCTCCAGTGCTGAGCGGGTACCGCAGTTGCGCGCTCTCGGCATCACACCGCTGCGCGGCAACCTGGATGTGGGTCCGAGCCTGCGCCGTCTGGCGGGCCTGGCCAGCCATGTGCTGCACCTGGCGCCGCCACCGGGTGATGGCGTGGGCGATCCGCGTACCCGGGCGCTGGTGGCGGCATTGCGGCTGCGCGTTGTACCTCAGTGCCTGGTGTATGGCTCCACCAGCGGTGTTTACGGCGATTGCGCCGGGGCGCTGGTGGATGAGACCTGGGGTCTGCAGCCCCACAGCGCCCGGGCACAACGGCGTGTCGATGCGGAAGCTGCGGTGCGCTGGCTGGGCCGTGCCAGCGGGCTGCGCGCCAGCATCCTGCGCATCCCGGGCATCTACGCGCCCGACCGCGAAGGCGGCACCCCGCGCGAGCGCCTGCTCAAGCGCACGCCCGTGCTGCAGCAGC
>JANMKM010000443.1:0-4482 GCA_031372035.1 Rhodoferax sp.
TCGCACCCGACCAAGGTGCTGCGCGATGACTATGTCAACACGGTGCTGAACGGACCGCGCAGCGGCTGAGCGCCGGGCCTGGGATTGCGCGGGCCGGTTGGCGTCCTGCAGTCCTACATGGGATGGCGCCAAGAACCTGCACGGGATGCGGCCTTGTCCGCTGCCCGGCACGGCGCACAAGCGCCAGACTGGTGCTGTTCAAATTTTTCAGGAGCACCAGCATGGCAGCACCATCCACATCCCCGTACCCCAGCTTGACGTTTATTGCACGCGCGTTCTGTGGCGGTGCCTTGCTGGCCATGACCGCAGCCACCGCGCAGGTGGCAGTGACCGGAGACACCGGCATTGACACCTCCGGCAACTACCGCAGCGAGCAGGCCTGGTGCATGGCCAATACCCAGGGCGAGGCCCGGGCCGACTGCTTGCGCAACTCCGGGGCAGCGGAAGTCGAGCGCCGGCGTGGCACGCTGGACACCAATGGCAATGACTTCGTCGCCAACGCGCTGCAGCGTTGCACGGTGTTCCAGGGCGAGGAGCGCGCCGCCTGTGCGGCCCGCGTGGCGGGCTATGGCAGCAGCAGCGGCAGCGTGATCGGTGGCGGCATGATCAAACAGGTGGAGACCGTGGTTTTGCCGCAGGGTCAAAGCAGCGTAACGATCGAGCCCCAGACCGATCGGCCGCTGTTGCTGGTGCCGGGCCAGCCACCGCAACCACTGCGCTGAGGTCCGCTGGCGGCGCCCTGCGCCGAGCGTCCATCGGGCTGTCGTGCTTGGCAGTACAGCACCGACTGCTACCAAAAAGTTAGCAGGCCGGAGCCGGGGAAGCATTGTCTTTGACGTTGCGCCGGGCCGCGAGTTACGTCAGAATCGCAGCACGATGTGACGGGCACAGCATCGCCACCCCGGGGATTCGACGCAATATGAGCTTTCTGAAACGATGGTTTGGCACCAACTCCCAGCCCAGCCTGGGCACGCCCTCGCAACTCGACGGGCATGCGGATTCACGTTCCACGGACCTCGGCAACCAGGCGGCCACCCGGCGTGAACTGATCCGGGTGCTGGCCCGTGACACCTTGCGCTACGCCGGCATACCGGGCGACTGGGTCGAGTGCCATGTACTGATGCTGCCCAGCCGCACCGGCGAGACTTTCATGCATGCACGGCTGGTGGTCAAGCACTGGGACGAGCGCCTGTTGCGCTACGCCTTTGCCTTCCAGCGCCGGCTGATGGGCGAGATCGAGCGCTTCGAGCCGGGCGCAGCGCAGTGGCTGTTGAGCATCACCTGGCAGTACATGGTCGACATGGATTGTCCCTACCGCGAACTGCCCGAACCTGCCAGCTGGACCACAGCGCAACCGCAGGAAGTCGCGCCACCCGCTAAAAGCGCCGCTGCGCGGCACGAGGATGGCCATGACGACGTGCAGCAGGACCTGCAAAAGCTCTTTGCCGTCCGCGACGCGGAGCTCGCTGCCCTGGCGGATCCACTGACCGGCAACGACTTCGCGCCGACCGAACGTGGCGGTCTGTGATACCGTCGCTTCGGGCCTACTCTTCTTTCTCCACGAGGTTTTCATGCACACTACGAATCGTCGCGTATTCATGATGCAGGTCGTCGCTGGCAGCAGCGCCCTGGCAGTCACTCAGGCCATGGCCCAGGCCACCGGCCCCAAGGTGGACGAGAAGGATCCGCAAGCAGCAGCCCTGGGATACGTCGCCGACACCACCAAGGTTGACGCCAAGAAGTTCCCCAAGCACACGGCCGAGCAGAAGTGCAGCAACTGCCAGCTGTACACCGGCAAGCCGAAGGAGCCGACCGGTCCCTGCCCGCTGTTCCCGGCCAAGCAGGTCACGGCCAACGGCTGGTGCAGCGCCTACGTCAAGAAGGCCTGAACGGCGCTGCGGCGCAGGCCATAGAACCCCGTTCCCTGACGTGACGGGCTGACGCGCGGGGGACTGCTTCTTCGAAAGGCAGAGCCATGAGCCAACATCTCAGCGCGCAGCTTCGTACAGTGGCCCTGGTGGGCCACGGTGCAGTCGGCAAGACCACCCTGGCCGAAAGCCTGTTGGCTGCTGCCGGCGCTGTCGCCAGCCGTGGCACGGTGGAAAAGGGCAACACTGTCTGCGACTTCGACCCGCAGGAAAAGGAGCTGGGGCATTCACTCAATGCCGCTCTGGCCTCGTTGACCTGGGGCAATTCCCGGGTGCATCTGATCGACACGCCTGGCTATCCGGACTTTGCCGGCCAGGCCATCGGCGCCCTGGCAGCGGTGGACACGGCCCTGGTTGTGATCAGCGCCCAGACCGGCATTGAACTGATGACCGAGCGCATGATGCGGCTGGCCGGTGCCCGCAACCTGTGCCGCATGATCGTAATCAACAAGATCGACGCTGAAAATGTGGATCTGCCGGCGCTGGTGGCCCAGTTGCGCGAACGCTTCGGCCGCGAGTGCATGTTGCTGGACCTGCCGGCCCATGACCGCAATGAAGTGGTGGAGTTGCTCGGCCATGACGACGGCGAGAGCGACTTCGATTCGGTGTCAGCGGCGCACCGGGCCTTGATCGACCAGATCGTGGAAGAGGACGAGAACCTGCTGGCGCGCTACCTGGACGATGGCGCCGATCCCAGCCAGGAGGAGTTGCACGCACCGTTCGAGCGTGCCCTGCGTGCCGGGCATCTGATACCGATCCTGTTTGTGTCGGCCAAGACCGGCGCGGGCGTGCCGCAGTTGCTCGACGTGCTGGCCCGCCTGGCTCCGAACCCGGCCGAAGGCAACCCGCCGGCGTTCTACCGCGGCGAGCCTGGCGCTGCCTCGGCACAGCCGTTCCAGGCTCGGCCGGACCCAGCCCTGCATGTGCTGGCCCATGTGTTCAAGGTGATCAGCGACCCCTTCATTGGCAAACTGGGGGTGTTCCGCGTGCACCAGGGTACCGTGAGCCGGGACTCCCAGCTGTTCGTGGGGGATGGCCGCAAACCCTTCAAGGTCGGCCACCTGTACCAGCTGCAGGGCAAGGAATATATCGAGGTGGACACCCTGGTACCGGGCGACATCGGCGCCGTGGCCAAGGTGGAGGAGATCGAATTCGACAGCGTGCTGCACGACTCGCATGACGAGGACCACATCCATCTCAAACCCCTGGAGTTTCCGCAGCCGATGCAGGGCCTGGCGGTGGAGACCAGGCGCAAGGCCGACGAGCAGCGTCTGTGGGACATCCTGCACAAATTCGAGATCGAAGACCCCTGCTTCAAGGTGGAGCGGCATCCGCAGACCAACGAGACCGTGATCCGCGGCCTGGGCGAGATGCATCTGCGGGCCAAGCTGGCGCGCATGGCCCAGCAGTACAAGCTGGAGCTGGCCACCAAGCCGCCGCAGATCGCCTACCGCGAAACCATCACCACTGGTGCCCCCGGCCATTGCCGGCACAAGAAGCAAAGTGGTGGCGCCGGTCAGTTTGGCGAAGTGGCGCTGCGGATCGAGCCGCTGGAGCGCGGTGCCGGCTTCGAGTTCGTGGACAACGTCAAGGGCGGTGCGATTCCGGGCGTGTACATGCCGGCCGTGGAGAAGGGCGTGCGCCAGGCACTGGCCGACGGCGTGGTGGCCGGCTATCCGGTGCAGGACCTGCGTGTGATCGTGCATGACGGCAAGTCCCACGCCGTGGACAGCAAGGAAATTGCCTTTGTCTCCGCCGGTCGCAAGGCCACGGTGGCGGCGATCCGGGCAGCGAACCCGATCATCCTGGAGCCGCTGGTGGACCTGGAGGTGCTGGCGCCGGAAGCTGCGGTGGGCGACCTCACGGGCGACCTGGCGGGCAAGCGCGGGCATGTCACCGGCACCCAGCCGCGGGGTCTGGGCGCGATGGCGATCACCTGCCAGGTGCCACTGGCGGAATTGGTGGACTACCAGTCGCGGCTGAAGTCGCTGACCGGTGGCCAGGGTGCCTACAGCATGGTGTTCTCCCACTACGCCCAGGTGCCGGCGGCCACACAGAGCCAGCTGGCGAGCCAGTACAAGGCCCAAGCCGAGGAGGATTGACCGCGGCTCTAAAGCAAGCTGCGTTCGTCCGAAAGCAACCGTATCAGGCTACGGTCAGCTGGTGTTCTGCCAGGAACTGTGCCAGCGCCTCCGCCGGCATCGGCCGACCGAAATGGTAACCCTGGGCTTCGTCACACTGGATCGCGCGCAGCCGCTCCAGCATGTCGGCGGTCTCCACCCCTTCGGCAATGGTGCGCAGGTTCAGGCTGCGCGCCATCTGGATGATGGCGCCGACAATCGCCGCGTCGTCGGGGTCGGTCGCCAGGTCCCGGACAAAGGACTGGTCGATCTTGAGCTTGTCGACGGCAAAGCGCTTCAGGTAGGACAGGCTGGAGTAGCCGGTGCCGAAGTCGTCGATCGACAGTGTCACGCCCAGCGCCTTGAGCCGGCCCACCGTGGCCAGCAGGCTCACGGTGTTGTGGATCAGGATCGATTCGGTCAGCTCCAGCTCC
>JANMKM010000452.1:0-1979 GCA_031372035.1 Rhodoferax sp.
GGAACGGGTGTTTTTCCGAGCGACAGCCTGGACGGAAGAAACGTCGGCGACGCGGCTTGGCACCATTGGGGCGCGTATGTCGGACCGAGCGAAATGGTACGCGCCGGCGCAAGGCTGTTCCATGACCTGCCGGCTCAGTACGGGATGGGCCCCACATTGCTGATCGTCGCCTTGTGCTCCGAGAGTTGCTGGGGCGGGATGTATTTTCTTGCCGGATTGGGCAACCTGGTATTTTTCATCCTGATTGCAGGCATGGCCTATCAACTGCGGGGAACTGCTCAGTCACTCGCGGCGCATGCGACTGTAATGTTGTTGAGCGTTTTTTGCTGCCTGCTCTGGACGGCTTACCCCGTCGACTTGGGCGCACCGATCGTATGGCCGTCCGTGGGTGGATTGCGCTTCTTGCCAGTGGTAGCACTGGTCGCGCTGCTTTTCTGGAAGGAAGCCCGTTCCGAAGCGAATGCCGCGAGCGTGCAGCCGACTTGGTGGGGGCATCTTGCCTGGGCGCTGGGGATGCTTTGGTCACCGGAGTCGGCGTTCTGTGTTTCATTCGTATGGTGGCCCTATTACTTGTGCATGCGTTGCATCCGCGCCCCCAGGGGTGAGGTGGTCTCGAGTCTGATCCACGCCGCGGCGACGCTCTTGCTGTCTTTGCTCGCGCTAGCCGGATTCTTCCTTTCCGCGTACTGGCTTGTGTATGGAACGAGCCCGACGCGGGTCGGTCTCCTGGCTTATTTTCTGCATCCCCCTGGTGCGGCGCCGATCAACTGGGCGGGGGCCATTTGGTTCTTCGGGACCGTGCTTGCTCTTGGTCTGGCGGCACTTCATCAGATCTACCGACAGTTCGGGGACTGCAGCCGATTTCGACGTGCCTTCGCGGTGCTGCTCCTTGCCTACGGTACGTTTTCCTACTTTCTCGGCCGTAGTGTCGACAATAATTTGCTCAATCTGCTGCCTTACCACCTTCTCGTATTGATGGTTGTGCTTGACTCGGGATTACCCAAGGCACTCCGGCAGATGTCAGTCGTCCTGATCGCTTCCCTGCTAGGCTGGTCCAGTGTTTTCGGCTGGAGCGTATGGCTGCAATCGGCGCAGGCCGGGAGGCTGCTTGAATTTGAACCGTCGCTGCGGATGCGAGAGTTCAAGCAGCACCCTGACGCAGAGCGCGCGGTCGCGTTCATTCGCGAAAAGTTTGGTGAGCCGGCCACGGTCCTCGATTACCGACATAACTTGACAGTAACCCCTGACGGCGCAGTCTGGAGTGCGATTCATGGGCCGGCCAATTATTTTTATCTCCCGTCGCAGATGCGACAGGAATTTCTCGCAAACACCGCGCAGACGCTCCGGCGTTCCGGCTGGATCGTGGTGCCCAAGCAATCCTCAAAACCCGGTGAGCTTGCGCCGGACGTTGTACGCCTGGTCGATACCGGCGGCCTGATTCAGGACTTTAATCGCATATACCGCCCGACTCAGGGTCTGGATTTCGGAACTTATCACGCAATCCGCTTCGAGCCGCGCTAGTGCGCCATGGGCGGACACATTCAGAGCCCGGGTAATCCGGCATACTTGCTGCACTGGTTGACATGCCGATCATGAACAAGGATGGCCAACTCACCGCGCAGGATTTCGTGGCGGCCCGCAAGCGGCTGCTGAAGATGCATTTCGAGAGCGGAGTTGGGCACATCGGTGGAAACCTGTCCGCACTCGATGCCCTGATGGTCGTGTTCCACGAGCACTTGCGCGAGGGGGACAAGTTCATCCTGTCGAAGGGCCACTCGGCAGGAGCCCTCTACACGACCCTGTGGAGCGTCGGACGCCTCAAAGACGAGGATCTGAAACTGTTCCACAAAGACGATACCCTGCTTGCCGGCCATCCTCCCGCTCGCGGCATAGACGATATTCAGTTCGCCACCGGCAGCCTAGGTCACGGCCTTTCACTCGCTGCGGGCACGGCACTGGCGTTGAAATTCAAGCGACGC